>NZ_JBHXRM010000035.1:0-74827 GCF_042716895.1 Streptomyces sp. NPDC058653
TGGGGGTCGGGCCGTGGTATTACACCCCGGCCCCCCCGCGGAATCCGCGGGGGGCGACCGGGCCGACGCGTTTCCGTGTTCGCCGCTGATGGGCTCTTCGCGCCGGGACTCAGTTGGCGGCGGGATCGAGGAACCGCGCCGGGGTGACCTTCCGCGTGTGGACGACGGCGTCGAACCAGTCCGCGAGCGACCCACCGGAGAGGTGGTAGGAGGCGTTGTCCTCGGGGTCGTAGTGCGGACCGATCAGACGCGTCCTTGTCGGTCTGTCGAGCCAGCTCCGTACGGCGGTCGGAGCGTCGGCCCGCAGGTCCAGAAGGTAGGCGTCGATCCCCGCTCCTCCCAGGACCGCGTCGGCGAATTCGGCCGGCGGGGCCGGGACGGGGTAGGGCGCCCTGCCGTGGTGGAACGTCAGACCGAGGGACACATAGCCGGCCCCGAAGTGCTCGCGGAGACGGCCGCCGGCGTTCCGGTGCGTCTGCGGCGTCGGTGACGGGGAGACGGTCCGCGGGTCGCCGTTGGCCGTGTGCGCGAGGCCGCCCCAGTACACGATCCTGTCGGCGGTGCCCTCGTGCCACCGGATCGTGTCCTCGGCCAGTCTCCGCTCGACGTCGGCCAGATCGTCGAACCGGGGGCTCCTGCCCCGGGGAGCGAGGTCGGTCCCGGCGAACCGAACCGGATCATCGGGGTGTTGGCGGTTGTAGGAGCGCATCCAGCGGACGAGTCCGAGGATCTCCTCGGTCCCCCAGAAGGGCCGGGCTCCGGCCAGCAGCTCCCGCGGATCGCCCTTTCCCCCGCTGATGTACGTGTCGAGTCCGACCCTCGACGGATCGTCCCCCTCCAGTGAGACGGAACGGAAGCCCAGCTCCTCGACCAGCAGACGGACGATCCTGTGCGAGAGGGCGGACAGTTCGTGGGTCTGACGGGTCGAGGCGCCGAGGGCCACGACCTGGGCGCCTCGCACCATGTCGACCATCGGCAGGAGATCGGTCGACGGGGCTTCGGGGTCGAAGGTGGTGAGGCGATGCGCGTGGTCTCTGATCCACCGGGTCACCGTCTCGGTCATGGCCGGACCTCCTTGATGCGGGCGATCGGTCCGGGGCCGTGTCCCCGGTCGCTTCCGGCGCCGCACAGGCAGCCTCAGACATGAACCAAGGTTGAGGTCAAGCGGGACGCGTAGGACCGTGCATATGCCCCTTCCGTGATCACCCCCGGTCGGTGGCCGATCGCATTCCGGCATCCCTTGAAGACAAACCTGATAAAGCGAACAAATGGCAGATTTCTCCGCCGGGCCATGGGTATCGAGTGGTGGGAACTCGGGGTGTGGGCCCTCAGCAGGAGGCCCGGACGAAGAGGGGAAAACACCATGAAGGCAGTAGTTTTCCACGGCCCGTACGAGGTTTCGGTCGACGAGGTGGAGAAGCCGCGCATCGAGACTCCGCAGGACGTGGTGCTGCGGGTGACGACGACCTGTATATGCGGGTCCGACCTGCATATGTACGAGGGCCGTACGGCCGCCGAGTCGGGCTTGGTGTTCGGCCACGAGAACCTCGGCATCATCGAGGAGGTGGGCGAGGGCGTCACCAGCCTGAAGCCCGGCCAGCGGGTGGTCGTCCCGTTCAACGTCGCGTGCGGCTTCTGCCGTAACTGCCGGGCGGGCAAGACGGCGTTCTGCGAGACCGTCAACCCCGGGTTCGCCGGTGGCGCCTACGGTTACGTGGCGATGGGCCCGTACCGGGGCGGCCAGGCCGAGTATCTGCGCGTGCCCTACGCCGACTTCAACTGCGTTCCCCTGCCGGAGGGCGAGGAGCACGAAGCCGACTTCGCGCTGCTGGCCGACATCTTCTCCACCGGTTACCACGCCACCGAGCTGGCGGGCGTCATGCCGGGCGAGACCGTCGCGGTCTTCGGGGCCGGTCCCGTCGGGCTGATGGCGGGCTACTCGGCGATACTCAAGGGTGCGGCCCGGGTCTTCGTCGTCGACCGGGTGAAGGACCGCCTGGACCTCGTCAAGCAGATGGGCGCGACCCCGATCGACTACACCGCGGACGACCCGGCGCAGCAGATCAAGGAGGCGATCGGCGACGTCGGCGTCGACCGGGGAATCGACGCCGTCGGCTACCAGGCCACGGTGCCCGAGGGCCAGGAGCAGCCGGCCCTCGTGCTCAACCAGCTCGTGGAGACGGTCCGCCCGACGGGCTCGATCGGCACGGTCGGGCTGTACGTGCCCACCGACCCCGGCGCGCCCAACCAGGACGCCGCGAAGGGGTACCTGCTCTTCAACATCGGAAGGTTCTTCGAGAAGGGCCTGCGGATGGGCACCGGCCAGTGCGACGCCAAGCGCTACGCCCACCAGCTGCGCGACATGATCATCGCGGGCAAGGCGAAGCCGAGCTTCGTGGTCTCCCAGGAGCTGCCGCTGTCGTCGGCGCCCGACGCGTACTCCCGCTTCGACAAGCGGGAGCCCGGCTACTCGAAGGTGCTCCTCCACCCGCAGCAGATCTGACCCGCCCGGCGGCCGTCCCGACGCCCCCGCGAGGTTTCCGCGCCCGGCCCGGCCGGACGCGCGTCCTCGCGGGCGTCGGGCGTCGGGCGTCGGGCGTCGGGCGTTGGCCTCGGCGTCGGGCGTCGCGTCTCGTCCGGCCACGGCCGTCCAGCGCCGTGGCCGCACGTAGATGGTCGACGAACCGGTCGACATCCCCCGCGCGCACCACAAGGTTCTTCTCCGGGGCCACGACCAGGACTGCCCGACGGGCCGCCGCCAGGTTTCGCCCGACTGGCCCGCGCAGTGAGGGACGGCCCGGGGCCGTGGGAGGGAGATAGTCGGGAGGACCGATACGCCCGACAGGCCAAGAAAGAGAGCGCGCATGGCTGACAGCGAGCCCGACGCGTCCGAACCGGACAGCTCCGACCTGTCCCGTGCTCCGGGAGGCGCCCCCCACGGCCCGCGCCGACCGGGGCGCACGCCGCCCACGCTGAACAAGTGGTGGACACTGACCGCCGTCTGCCTCGGTACGTTCATGCTGCTGCTGGACATCACCATCGTGAACGTGGCGCTGCCCGACATCCAGCGCTCCCTGCACGCCAGCTTCTCCGACCTCCAGTGGGTCGTCGACGCCTATGCCCTCACCCTGGCCGCTCTCCTGCTCACCGCCGGCAGTCTCGCCGACATGTACGGCCGCAAGCGGCTCTATGTGATCGGTCTGACGATCTTCGGTCTGGCCTCACTGCTCTGCGGTCTCGCCGAAGATCCGCTGATGCTGCAACTGTCCCGGGGCCTTCAGGGAATCGGCGGCTCCATCATGTTCTCGGTCTCGCTCGCGCTGCTGGCCGACGCGTTCCGCGGCAAGGACCGCGGTATCGCCTTCGGTGTCTGGGGCACGATCACCGGCCTCGCGGTGGCCATCGGACCGCTGCTCGGCGGTGTGCTCACCTCGGGGCTGTCCTGGCGGTGGATCTTCTTCGTCAACCTGCCGATCGGCGTGATCGCCGTGGCGATCACCCTGCTCAAGGTGGCCGACTCCCGCCACCCGGAGGCCCGCCGTCCCGACTGGCCCGGCTTCGTCCTCTTCACCGCCGGCCTGTCGAGCCTGGTGTTCGCGCTCATCCAGTCCAGCCACGACTCGTTCTCCGACCCCGTCGTCATCGCGTGCCTGGCCGCGGCGGTGGTACTGCTGATCGCTTTCGTGCTGGTCGAACTGCGCACCCGGCAGGCCATGTTCGACCTGTCGCTCTTCCGGAAGCCCACCTTCACCGGCGGACTGGTGGCGGCCTTCGCCCTGAGCGCCTCCCTCCTGTCGCTGCTGCTCTACCTCGTGCTCTATCTCCAGGACGTACTCGATTTCAGCGCTCTGGGCGCGGGCGTAAGGCTGTTGCTGATCTCCGTGGGCATCCTGGTGGTGTCCACGGTGTCGGGACGGCTCAGCTCCAGGATGCCGGTGCGGTACCTGATCGGCCCCGGACTGCTGATGGTCGGCGGCGGGCTGCTCTGGATGCGCGGTCTGGACGCGCAGAGCGAGTGGACCCATCTGATCCCCGGCATGCTCCTGTCCGGCGCCGGTCTCGGCCTGGTCAATCCGCCGCTGGCGTCCACCGCCGTCGGTGTGGTCCAGCCGGCCCACGCCGGGATGGCCTCGGGCATCAACTCGACATTCCGTCAGATCGGCATCGCCACCGGCATCGCGCTGCTCGGCACCCTCTTCTCCAGCAAGGTCAAGTCCTATGTGCGGGACCATATCGACGCCGTCCCCGGCCTCAGCGACTTCGGCCCCCGGATCGCCACCGCCGTCGAGTCGGGAACGGTCGGCCAGATCCTCGGCTCCCTCCCGGCCGAGGCCCGTGCACCGGTCAGAGAGCTCACCGCGGCCGCCTTCACCTCGGCCCTCAACGAGATCCTCCTCGTCGGCGCGATCATCGCCCTCGCCGCGGGTGTGATCTCCTTCGCCACGATCCGCACGAAGGACTTCGCCCAGCAGCCCTCCGACGGCACCTAGGGTCTGTCGCTCCCTGGTGCGCGCCGTGGCCCGCGTGGGGCCCGGTCCGGTCGCCCGGCACGGCCCGCCCGCCCGAAAGGGTGAATCGACCGCCGATTACGGCGTGTTCCATTGTCGGAGCCCGCACTGTGCGCAATGCGGGCCGACCGTCACGGGCCGTCGCACACGGCATGGGGGAGGGGCGGGCGTGGGACGAGTGAGGGGTCGGCGGCCGGGCTCGTTGCGGGAGCGGGCGGGCTACCGGTTCGACCGTACGCTGGCGCGCAGCACCGGCACACTGATGGGCTGGCTGGTGGCCACCTGTCTGGCCGTCGTCGTACCGGTGAGCGTGCTGCTGGTGTGGACGGACCCCGGCTCGCCGCGGTCGGTGCCGGACCGGCTGACGGAGGCCTGGCGGACCAGCGCCGAGACGCTGCGCCTGGGAGCCATGACGGGTACGCCGCTGCGGATGATGCTGTCGGCCCTGCTCGGCCTTGTCGCGCTGCTGTGCGTGTCGACCCTCGTCGGTGTGATCACGAACAGTCTCGCGGAGCGGATGGCCGAGCTGAGCCGTGGACGGTCGACCGTCCTGGAGCAGGGGCATGTCGTCGTGCTCGGCTGGTCGGACCAGGTCGGCACGGTGGTGGGGGAGTTGGTCGCCGCCCAGGCGGCCCACCGGCCGCGCGCGGTCGTCGTCCTCGCGGACCAGGACAAGACCGAGATGGAGCGCGCGCTGGCGCCCCGGATCGGTCCCGGCGCCCGGACCCGGCTCATCTGCCGTACCGGTCCCGCGAGCGATCCCGCCGTACTCGCGCTGGTCAGCCCGCAGGCGGCGAGCACCGTGCTGGTGCTGCCCACGGCGGAGCCACGGGCCGACGCCGAGATGCTGCGGACCCTGCTCGCACTGCGCGCGGTCATCGGCGAGGGGGCGGCCGGACCGCCGGTGCTCGCGGCTGTACGGGACGACCACTACCGGGCGGCGGCGCGGCTGGCCGCCGGGCCGCACGGCACGGTCCTGGAGACCGACACGGTCACCGCGCGGCTGATCGCGCAGTGCGTCGGCCGTCCGGGCCTCTCCCTCGTCCTGCGCGACCTCCTCGACTTCGCCGGGGACGAGTTCCACCTCGCGGACGCGACGGCGTTCCACGGCAGGCCTTTCGGCGCGACACTGCTGGGCCACGCCAACTCCTGTGTGGTCGGGCTGCTGACCCCCCAGGGGCGTACGCTCCTCAACCCGCCCGCGGACACCGTCGTCGCGGCGGGCAGCCGGCTGATCGTCCTCACCCGGGACGACGGCACGGCGCTCCCGGAGGACTGTCTGCACCTGGTCGACGCGTCGGCGACGGCCACGGGCCGGCCGCCGGCGGAGGGCCCCGCGCGTCTGCTGATGCTCGGCTGGAACCGGCGGGCGCCTCTCGTCGTGGGGCAGTTACGGCGTACGGCCCGGCCGGGTTCCGTGCTGGAGGTGGTGACGGAGGGGGCCGTGCCCGGACCACGCGAGCCGGAGCCCGAGCCGGTGCGCGAACCGGAGCCGGAGGTGGCGCACGAGCGGGCGCCGGGTCCGGCTGCCGGGGCCCGGCTGACCGTACGGTTCCGGTCCGCGCTCCTGCCCTGGCCGGAGACCCTGCTCGGTCCGGACCTCGCGCCGTACGACGGTCTGATCGTCCTCGGCCCCGACCCGGGCGACGGCCAGGACCACCCCGACGACTGGACGCTGGTGATGCTGCTGGCCCTGCGGCTGCTCCAAGAGCGGTCAGGCGGACGGGAGTTACGGGTCGTCAGCGAACTCACCGACGACCGCAACCGGCCCCTGGCCCCCGTCAATCCCGGCTCCGACGTCATCGTCAGCGGGGAGCTGACCGGTCTGCTCATGGCACAGATCGCGCAGAACCGCCATCTGGCGGCCGTGTTCGACGAGTTGTTCTCGGCCGAGGGCAGCACGATCTGTCTGCGGCCCGCCGGGAACTATGTCCGCCCCGGCGGCGAGGCCACGTTCGCCACCGTTGTGGCCGCCGCGCGTGACCGGGGCGAATGCGCCATCGGCTACCGCCGTGACGACCGACGCACGGCGGCACCCGACCACGGGGTCCGGCTCAACCCCCACAAGGCCGAGCGGCGTTTGTGGAGCGCAGACGACCAGGTGGTCGTGGTCACGACGGAAGCGGTCGACGTGCCGGAGGCCACGGAGGCCACGGAGCCGATTGAGGTCACCGAGGCGGCGCAAACGGCGCAGGCGGCGTTGTCTGACGAAGCGTCAGGTATGCCCTAGACGGCCGCCGGGTCCAGCAGTCCGCGCACCGCCGGTGCGACCTCTCGCGCGAACGCGGTCACCTGCGCCACGGACTGCTCCTCGGGCCAGAAGACAAAACCGGTGAACGGCTGCTCGGTCCCCAGGCGTACGAGCAGTTCCGTCCACTGCCGGGCGTCTCCCCGTACGGGGTCGTTGCCCTCGTCCGCGCGCAGGTCCCCGGGCCCATCGGTGATCGCGCCGACCAGCTGGGCGATCCGGCGCACGGAGCGGGGGTCCCGGCCCGCACCGACGGCCGCCTCGTCGATGATCCCGTTGGCCTCGGCCCACTTCTCGTAGGGCAGATAGGGGGCGATGGGCGCGGCCCACCCGTCGGCCGCCCTCCCCGCCAGCGCCAGCGCCCTCGGGCCCTGGGAGCCGGTCCAGATCTCGATCGGGTGCGCCGGCACGGGTCCCGGGCGGACCCCCGAGACCGAGTAGTACTCGCCCTCCAGCCGGACCGGGGCGCTCCCCTCGGCCCACAGCGCGCGCAGTACGGCGATGGCTTCCGCCAGTGCGGCGTTGGCCTCGCCAGGGGTGCGCCTCGGCACCCCGAGACGGGTGATGGCGTCCCAGTAGCCGCCCGCGCCGAGAGCCATCTCGAACCGCCCGCCGGACACCAGGTCCAGCGCCGCTGCGGTCTTGGCCAGCAGCGCCGGTGGCCGCAGCGGCAGATTCGCCACGTCCGGGAACACGCTGATCCTCCGGGTGGCGGCCAGGAGGTCGCCGGCCAGGACGAACGTGTCCAGATGGTCGGCCAGGTACGGGTGGTCCTGGATGCCGATCAGGTCCAGCCCGTTCTCGTCCGCCGCCAGGGCGAGGGCACGGTTGCCCGCCACATCGGTCGTCGGCGTCAACGAGACACCGAACGTCAGATCGCCGCGCACAATACTCCCATCGTTCATAATGGGTGACTGTCTATCAGATTATCGCAAATCGGATAGTAACTCGGTGTTATCGATCACCTCCGGGCCGTTCAAGGAGTTCGACGCCGATGTGAACACCCGCCCCGGCTCGAGGGGGGAGTTCCGGACCTCCCCGGTGCGTACGGCAGCGCGGGCGGGGCCGCGCCCGGGGGGTGGGGTCGGCGCTACGCTGAGAAGACAGACGCCGAGGGCGGAAGCGCCCGCCGCAGAGACCGGCCACCGTCGGCCACGGCGCCGCGCCCGTCCGGCCATGAGCGGGCCTGACAAGCCGCGTCGGCACTTTCACCCGAATGGCGGACATCCGGCCGAGGGCGACCACTCGGACACGGCGGGACGGGGACGAAGAGAACTTCACCGAGGAGTCCGACACCGAAAGGTGGCACGTGATGACCACTCCACCGACCGCCGAGCCGCATCCCGGTGACGCCGTGATGCGCGCGGCCTACTACGAGGAGCAGGGGCCGGCCCACAAGGTCCTGCGCGTCGGCGAGATGCCCGTTCCCGAACCGGGGCCGTACGAGGTCAGGGTCCGGGTCGCCGTCTCGGGCATCCATGTGGGGGACGTCGGCAAGCGGCACGGCTACTGGGGTTCCACCATGGCCTTTCCCCGCGTCGTCCCGCACGGCGACGGGGCCGGTGTCGTCGATGCCGTGGGCACGGAGGTGGACCCGTCCAGAGTCGGCCACCGGGTCTGGGTGTATCTCGCCCAGTCCTACCGCCCCTTCGGCACGGCGGCGGAGTACGTCGTCGTACCCAGTCGTCACGCGGTCGAGCTGCCCGAAGGGGTGGGATTCGACCAGGGCGCCCTGCTGGGAATCGCGGGCATCACCGGGCACCGCGCGGTCTTCTCCGGCGGCCCGGTCCGCGGCCGGACGGTGATCGTCACCGCACCGCTCGGCGGCGTGGGACGGGCCGCGGTGGCGGTCGCGGCACGCGGCGGCGCCACCGTGCTCGCGACCGTGCGGCACGCCGAGCAGGTCGACGACGCGCTGCGCGCCGGAGCGCACCATGTCATCAGGTTGTACGAGGGAAATATGATCGAGCAGGTCAAGGAGATCGCTCCGGGGGGAGTCGACCGGATCGCCGAGACGGATCTCGCCGGCAATATCGAGGCGGACCTCGAGGTGCTCACGTACAACGGCGAGATCGCCACCTATGCGACGAGCGACGCCGACGCGCCACTGCCCTACTGGAACCTCGCGTTCAAGAACATCGCGGTCCAGTTCCTGAGCAACGACGACTTCCCCGAGTCCGCCAACGAATCGGCCGCCGCCGACCTGACCGCCGCCGTGGCCGCCGGAGAGCTGCGCTACCCGATCGCCGAGCGGTTCCCGCTCGACGGGATCGCCGACGCGCAGGACGCCGCCGAGCGGGCCGGGGCCAGAGGGCGGGTGGTGATCGACCTGTGAGCCGCCGATCGCGCTCTCCCCGGACGCCTCAGTGGGCCGCCCTCCGCTGAAGGTTCGTCACGGCCGCCGCTACCAGGGCCCCGGTGACAAGTCCGGTGACCAGGACCGTCCGGTGCGCGAAGGTGGCCCCGAGGAGGCCGAGCAGGGCCAGGATCCACAGGCCGTCCAGTGTTCCGGACGGGTTCGACGGGCGGCGGATCAGCCGAAGCGCCGTGAGGTAGACGGCGACCGGAATGGTGTAGGAAGCCGCCACCGTGGTCCGTGAGATCTCCACGTGCTCGATGGCCTCCGCGATGTTCACGCTGAGACCGGCGCCCACCGCCGCGGCGGAGGCGAACACCGCGTAGTGGCCGTATCCCCACCGCAGTGAGGCCCCCAGCGAGCCGAGCTGGCTGCGGGAGTCGACGGCGAAGTACAGCCACCACATGGCGAAGACGGTCACCAGGCCGCCGATCGACAGCGACGCGATGTCCGCGTACGAGGCGTGCGTGTCGAGCGCGGCACGCATCGCGGCGGCGGCAGCGGCCACCGTCTCGCCGAGAACGATGAGGGTGAACAGGCCGAAGCGTTCCGCGATGTGGGACGGGTGCCAGGTGGTCCGCGCCGTTCGCTCGGCCCATACGGGGACGGAGAGTTCGGCCACCACCAGAACGAGGAAGGACACCGACAGATTCGGGATCAGGCCGTACGCGACGAGGACCCAGCCGATCTGGACGGTGAGGATTCCCATCGCGTAGCGCAGGCTGGTTCTCCTCCGTTCGGGGTCCGAGGAGGCGGCGCGGAGCCATTGGGCCACCATCGCGAGGCGCATGACCACGTAGCCCATGGCGACGAGGACGAAGTCGGAGTCGTCGAGGGCTCTCGCCACACCGGCGGCCAAGGTGAGCGCGCCGCCGATCTGCACCAGGGTCAGCAGCCGGTAGAGGACGTCGTCGGTGTCGTAGGCGGAGGCGAACCAGGTGAAATTCATCCACGCCCACCAGATCGCGAAGAACACCATCGCGTAGCCGCGCACGCCGTGGGCGATGTGCCCGGCGGCGACCTGGTGCTCGAAAGCGGCGGCGGCCTGGGCCACCGCGATGACGAAGCACAGGTCGAAGAGGAGCTCCAGCTCGGTCGAGGTGCGGATCTGTTCGTCGGTACTGCGCGCCGTCATCGGCCGGTACCAGGACCAGCCGGTATCGACGGGGGTCGGATCACTCATGGTGGTTCACTCCTGCCCGGTCCCGAACTGGCCCGGTCCAACGTGTACCACCGTGAATGACCGCCGAGTGGGAGCGTGCACCGCCGCCGGTCGCGGATGGCCCCCACCTGGCGCGGACGGCCTCGCCCCTCGGCGGGCAACAGCCCACCGGTAGCCCTAAAAATGGGCAAATGTGATGATAACGTTCCACTGTGTCGGGTCGACGGTGCTCACGGCGTCCCCTCACGCCCGAGCGCGCACAGCGTCGGCAGGCCGGCGCGGAAAGGCACTGTCATGGCCCGAGGCGAACGGAACGGCGTGTCCGACCGCGAGGTGTGGGAGCGCGAGCTGGCCGTCCTCGCCGCGGAGGCGGACGGCCCCGTCCTGACGCCCGGTGCGGAGGGTTACGACGACGAGGTCGCGGTCTTCAACCTGGCGGTCACGCACCACCCGGCCGTGGTCGTCGGCGCGACGAGCCCCGAGGACGTGTCCCTGGCCGTACGCTGCGCCGGGACGCTCGGGCTCGACATCGCGGTGCTCAACACGGGCCACGGCCCCTCCCTGCCCGCGACCGACAACACGCTGATGATCACCACGTCGCGGATGACCGCCGTCACGGTCGACCCCGGCGCGGGCACCGCCCGCGTCCAGGCCGGAGTCCGTTTCCAACAGCTCGTCACCGAAGCCGCCGTACACGGCCTCGCCCCCCTCGTCGGCTCCTCGTCGGGCGTCGGAGTCGTGGGCTACCTCCTCGGCGGCGGGAGCAGCATCACCATGGGACGCAAGTACGGATGGGCGTCGGACCAGGTCACACGCATCGAGGTCGTCACGGCGGACGGTGAGCCGCGCCATGTCTCGCCGATGGCGGAAGGCGACCTGTTCTCGGCGCTGCTCGGGGGCAAGAGCAACTTCGGTGTCGTCACCGCGATGGAGTTCGGCCTCTTCCCCGTGACGCGCCTGTACGCGGGCACCCTCTTCTTCTCCGGTTCGGACGCCGCCGTCGTGGCCGAGGCGTACCGGCGCTTCACCTCGACGGCTCCGGACGACATGACGTCGGGACTCGTGTTCCTCGACTTCCCTCCGCTGCCTGACCTTCCGGAGTTCATGCGGGGCAAGCCGGTGGTGGCGATCCAGCTCTCCCACGTCGGTCGGGAGGAAGACGCGAAGAGGCTGATCGCGCCTCTGCGGCAGGCGGCGACGGCCGTGATGGACACCGTGTCCACGATGCCCTACACGGACTTCGGATCCATCGCCATGGATCCCACCGAGCCCATCGCCGCCGTGGAGCGCTTCGGCATCCTCCGGGAGATGACCCCGGAAACCGTCCGCGCGATCGTCGACGCCGTCGGCCCCGGCTCGGGAAGCCGGGTCAACATGGTCGACATCCGGCAGCTCGGGGGCGCGTACAGCCGCTCGCCGGCCGCGCCCGACGCGGTGGGCGGACGCGACGCCGGGTTCTCCGTCCTCGCGCTCACCGTGGTGCCTCCGGGCGAGGACGTGTCCTCGTACGCCGGTTCGGGCCGGGATCTGCTCGACGCCCTCGCGCCCTGGCTGAGCGCACGGAGGCACCCCGGTTTCCTCTCGCCCGAAGACGCCACGGTCGCGGGGACCAAGGAGGCCTACGATCCGGCGGTCTACGAGAGGCTTCAGGCGGCCAAGGCGATCTACGACCCCGAGAACAGGTTCCGCGTCAACCACAACATCCCGCCGCGGCAGGCTTCTTGACCTCTCGGACCCGAAACCGGACCGGTCGACGGGTCGGGCCGGTCGGGCGGTCGCGGCGCGGAAACAGGTCGGCCGGTGACCGTCCAGGGGGCGGAAAACACCAAGGGCAAGGAGAGTTCTCTCCTTGCCACTCTCAACTTATAGCGCGTCGGGGGGCTTGCCGCAAGACCCGGGTCACGGCGCAGAATCGTCCGCCGATGCCTGAACTCGCGGAAAAATGGGGGCACGACGTGCGTGTGTTGTTGTCGGCGTATGCGGAACGCGGTGATGTCGAGCCGCTGGTGGGACCGGCCACCGCGGGCCGACCGGGGACGGTCGCCTCGGAGGTGTCTCGGTGAGGGAGCGGTATCTGCTGGGCCTTCAGGATGTGGACGAGACGGACATCGCGCTCGTCGGCGGTAAGGGCGCGCACCTGGGAGGGCTGGCACGGATCGAAGGCGTCCGCGTGCCGGAGGGCTTCTGCGTGACGACGGACGCCTTCCGGTGGGTCGTGGAGCAGGCGCCGGCGATCGGCGATCTGCTCGATCGGCTGGCGCCTCTGGCGCCGGACGACCGGGAGGCGATCCGCACGCTCAGCGCCCGGATCCGGCGGACCATCGAGGGGATCGCCGTCCCGGACGACCTCGTGGCCGCGATCACGCGCGCGCTCGGCGGGCTCGGCGAGAGGAGCGCGTACGCCGTCCGCTCCAGCGCGACGGCCGAGGACCTGCCGACGGCCTCCTTCGCCGGCCAGCAGGACACGTACCTGAACGTCGTGGGGCCGACGGAGATCCTCCGGCACATCAGCCGGTGCTGGGCCTCGCTGTTCACCGAGCGGGCCGTGGCCTACCGGCGGCAGAACGGCATCGACCACCGTACGGTCCGGATGGCCGTGGTCGTACAGCGCATGGTCTTCCCGCACGCGGCCGGTGTCCTGTTCACGGCCGACCCCGTCACGGGCAACCGGAAGGTCGCCACCGTGGACGCCGGCTTCGGTCTCGGCGAGGCCCTGGTCTCCGGCCTGGTGAACCCGGATGTCTTCACGGTGCGGGACGGCGAGGTCGTCGCCAGGACGATCGCCGCGAAACAGCTTGAAGTCCGGCCCCTGCCCTCCGGCGGCACGGAGGAGGTGGCGATCGAGTCGCGGCGACAGGAGCGGCCGGCGCTGACGGATGATCAGGCCGTACGGCTCGTGGAGCTGGGGCGGCGGATCGAAGCGCACTTCGGCCGGCCGCAGGACATCGAGTGGTGCCTGGCCGACGACGGCTTCGCGATCGTGCAGAGCCGGCCGATCACGACGCTGTTCCCCGTCCCCGAGAGGGGGGACCAGGACAATCACGTCTATGTCTCCGTCGGTCACGGCCAGATGATGACCGACGCCATGAAGCCCCTGGGGCTCTCCATGTGGCGGCTGACGGCCATGGTGCCGATGCACGAGGCCGGCGGGCGGCTGTTCGTCGATGTC
The DNA here is from genome assembly GCF_042716895.1 of Streptomyces sp. NPDC058653. Lineage (NCBI taxonomy): Bacteria > Bacillati > Actinomycetota > Actinomycetes > Kitasatosporales > Streptomycetaceae > Streptomyces > Streptomyces sp. NPDC058653. The sequence goes on from NZ_JBHXRM010000035.1 coordinate 13,444, forward strand.
ACCCCTCGCCTGGCATCGCCCGGGGGCCGAGCGGGTCTTCTGGACGTCATGGGGAGGGGCGATCCGCTGATCAGGGACGCGCTGGAGACCGTCCTCGACCGCGACGGCTTCGTCCCCTCGCTCCCGGACACGGTTCCCGCCGGACCGCCGAGGGCCGCCCGTCCGCCCGCGCCGATCGAGACCGATCCGGCCGTCGTCACCGGACTGATCGAGCGCAGCCAGACGTCAGTCGCCGCTCTGGAACGCGACATCCGTACGAAGACCGGGCCGGCGCTGTTCGACTTCCTGCTGACGGCCTTCGAGGAGCACAAGCGCGTCCTCGGGGATCCGCTGAGCCATCAGGCGATCATGGCGGGGATGGAGGCCACCTGGTGGCTCAACGACACGCTGCGCGAGTGGCTGGGCGAGAAGAACGCGGCCGACACACTGACCCTGTCCGGCCCCGACAACGTCACGTCGGAGATGGGACTGGCGCTGCTCGACGTCGCGGACGTGATCCGGCCCCTGCCCGAGGTGGTGGCGTTCCTGGAGGACGTCCAGGACAAGGGCTTCCCGGACGGAGCCTTCTTGGACGAGCTGGCGAAGCTCCCGGGCGGCACCGGGGCGCGTGACGCCGTCGCGGCCTACCTCGACCGGTACGGCATGCGCTGCGTCGGCGAGATCGACATCACCAGGCCGCGGTGGCGCGAGCGCCCCACCGCGCTCGTGCCCGTGATCCTCGACAACGTCAGGAACTTCGGGCCGGGCGCCGCCGCACGGCGCTTCGAGCAGGGCCGGCGGAAGGCACGGGAGAAGGAACTCGACGTGCTGTCCCGGCTGCGGGCCCTGCCGGACGGGGCGCGGAAGGCCGACGAGACCCAGCGGATGATCGACCGGGTCAGGACCTTCGTCGGATACCGGGAGTACCCCAAGTACGGCATCGTCAGCCGCTACCTCATCTACAAGCGGGCCCTCCTTGAGGAGGCCGAGCGCCTCGTGGACGCGGAGGTGCTTCCTCGGAAGGAGGACATCTTCTACCTCACCTTCCAGGAACTCCGCGACGCCGTGCGCTCGAACCAGGTGGACGGCCGCCTCGTCCGGCGGCGCAAGGAGGCGTTCCGGTCGTACCGCGCGCTCACGACGCCCCGGGTGCTCACCTCGGACGGCGAGGCCGTCTCCGGCACCTACCGGCGCGACGACGTGCCGGCCGGCGCGCTGATCGGCCTGCCGGTCTCCGCCGGGACCGTCGAGGGCAGGGCCCGCGTCGTCCTCGACATGGGGGACGCCGGTCTGGAGGCGGGCGACATCCTGGTCACGACCTACACGGACCCCAGCTGGTCGCCGCTGTTCGTCGGAATCGCGGGCCTGGTCACGGAGGTGGGCGGTCTGATGACCCATGGGTCGGTGATCGCCCGGGAGTACGGCCTGCCGGCCGTCGTGGGCGTGGAGCGGGCCACCCGGCTGATCAGGGACGGGCAGCGGATCCGGGTGCACGGGACCGACGGGTACGTCGAGATCCTGTCCTCCTCCGCGTAGCCCCCGTTCCGGCTAGCGCGGTGAGGGAGGCCGGGGCCGGCGGCGGGTGAGGACGGCCTTCACGGAGGCGCCGAGCCGGTCCCGCCGTACGGTCGCGGTGGTCGTCGAGGCGGGCGTGCCTCCGGAGCCTCGGGCCGGGCGGTGGAGCTGATCGCGTGTCACCAGTTCCACGGTGACGGCCACCGCGACGGCCTGGATCGCTATCAGCGCGATCAGGACGAACAGCTGCACCGCCCCGGCCTCCAGCGGGTCGGCGCCGCCGAGGAGCATGCCGACGAACGCGCCAGGAAGGGTGACCAGTCCGACGGTACGAGTCTGGTCGAGACCGGGGAGGAGCGCGTCGGAGGCCGCCGGCCGGGCGACCTCCAGGCGTGCCTCCTGATCCAGGAGGCCGAGCGCCATCCCGGCCTCCACCTCGCCGTGCCGCAGCTCCAGTTCGTCCAGCGCCCGGCGGCCCGCCAGGACCGTTGCGGTCAGGGCGCCGCCGATGAGGATGCCGGTGATCGGGATCAGGACGATGCCCTTCACCGGTACGAGGCCGGTGAGCAGGAGCGCGCCCACCACCGGCACGACACCGGCGGCGATGGGCGCGGCCGTCTTCCACCACGTCCCGTCGGTGGTGATACGGCGTCCGGCCGTACGGACGGCGACCGCGAACATGAGCAGGACGAACGCCACGGTGGCCGCGGCGTGGTGGATCACCCAGGTGATGAGGGCGGAGACCACGGCCAGTTGAAGGCCGGCGCGCAGTCCCGCCGTGACGATCTGACGCGAACGCCCCGACCCGGAGTCCGGTGCCAGGCGGAAGAGGGCGGCCGTTCCGGCGGCGGCCATGAGAAGTACCGCGAGCAGCACGCCCAGGGTGGGGTTGACCGGCAGGAGGGACGCGCCACTGGCGAGCAATGTGTCAGCGTCCGTCCGAGTTGGTCAGAGCCTCGCTGACCATACGGGTGGCGAAGTCGGGGTCCTCGGTGATGCGGTTGATCTGCTCCGCGAGCAGGAAGGCGGTGGCTTCCAGGGGCGTCATCTCCGCCTTGGTCCAGTCCCCGTACTGCTTGCGCCAGAGGTTGGGGCTCAGTCCGGTGCCCGCCGCGACGACCAGGCCGGCCATGGTGGGGACCGCCTCGGGGCTGATGCTCTTGGGCATCCTGCGCATCGTGGCCACGAGGTTGGGCACCACGTACTCGATGACGTCCTTGTCGTGCTCCTCGTGAGCCTTCCGCAGCCACGTCATGAACATGTAGATGAGTGTGCACGCGCCGTCCAGCACATCGTTGGCCCCTCTGGGCCCCAGGGACCGGGCGAACTGGTTGATCAGCTCCTGCTGTTCGGGGTCGATCTCGGTCTTGCCGTCATGGATGCTCTTGAGCCGGGAGTCGATCATCAGGAGCGCCGCGCCCACATCTCCGACGGGAGCGTTCTGGGGGTCGCAGGGCGATGACACAGTATTCCTCCTCAGATGACCGCGACGGGCGGCGCGGTGCGTTCGTACAGTAGACGGCCGATGAGAGGAGGTCGGCGGCTTATTTGCCTTTTCGGTCACGGTGTGATTGGCGGCCGACGCCCCGAATCACCCCATAGAATCGAACGCGTGAGCGACCGGGAGCGTATCGAGATGCTTCGCTTCCTCGAACGCGTCCAGCTCCAGCAACTCGCCCAGACCAGGCGCTGGATAGCGCGCGCCGAGGAGCGCGCGAAGGGGCGTGGCGAGGGGCGCGCGAAGGGGCGCGGCCAGGGACCCGCGGGCGGGGCCGCCGCCGCGAGCGCCCCCGGCGCCGGTGCGACGCGGTGGACGCTCGACGGTGGGAAGTCCGCCTTCCGGGCGATTCACCAAGACCCGAAGTGCTTCGCCGTTCGAAGCCCGCTCGGTGCGGTGGCGCGGGCGATCAGCCGTGAAGAGGCGATCGAGGCCCTGACGCACGGCGGTCTGCCGGCCTGCGAGGTGTGCCGCCCGGACCTCGCACTCGGACTGTCCTGAGGTCCCCGGCGGGTGCTGCCCTCCGGCCCGTCGGTGCCGGCCCCTCGCGTCAGGGACGGCTCGTCAGATAGCCGCCCATGGTGGTGAAGTACTCCGTCGCGGGCAGCTCGCGGCCGTCCTCCGTGCGTACGCGCGTGATCGCCAGGCCGTGGTTGCGCCCCGTGCGGGCGTCGGCCCCGGCGACGATCACCACGCCCTCGCCCTCGCGGTAGAAGACCCGGCCGGGCGTACCGCCGTAGCGGCCCTCGGACACCACGGCGGCGAGGACTTCGAGCCGCCTGCCCTTGTGGAACGCGAAGGCGCTCGGGTACGGCTCCGACTGGGCGCGGACCAGGCGTTCGAGGTCTTCGGCGGGCCAGTTCCAGTCGATGCGGATGTCCTCGGCCGACCGCTTGTGGAAGAAGCTCGCCTGCGAGCGGTCCTGCTTGGTGAACTCCGTCTGTCCCGCGGCGATCAGGGCGAGCGCCCCGACGGTGACCGGCGCGATGAGGTCGACCGTCTTGTGGAAGAGGTCGGTCGCGGTGTCCTTCGGCCCGACCGCGACGGACTCCTGCCGGACGATGTCGCCCGCGTCGAGCACGTCGTCCATCATGTGCGCGGTGACGCCGACTTCGGTCTCCCCGTTGATCAGGGCCCAGATCAGCGGGGAGAAACCGGCGTACTTCGGCAGCAGCGAGTCGTGGACGTTCAGGGTGCCGTGGCGCGGGAGGCCGAAGATCCGCGGGGGGATCCAGGTCCGCCAGTTGTTGGCGACGATGATGTCCGGGTCGGCCTGCTTGAGGCGTTCGAACAGCTCCTCGTCGTCCGGGCGGTTGCGGATCAGCACCGGGACCCCGTGCTCCTCGGCGAGATCGGCGACGGAGTCGCTCCAGATCTTCTCGTACGCGTGCTCGCTCTTGGGGTGCGTGACGACCAGCACCACGTCGTGCTCGGAGTCCAGAAGCGCTTGCAGGGTGCGGTGTCCCCAGGTCTGGTAACCGAACATGACGACCCGCATGGGGGTTCCTCCTCAGAGCAGGGAATGACCGAAGCTAGTTAAGCAAGGCTTACCTTAGTGTGCAACTGGCCTGCCCGGTGGCCCAGTCGGCGGGTGTCCGTGCGTGCGGCCCCACTCGACAGTGGTCGGAGATTAGCTTAGGCTCACCTAAGTTCAGAGGGGGTCGCTTCGTTGGCGTGCCCACCTTCTGTGTGTCTCACGTACCCCCACGCCTGACAGGCGGCTTCCCCCGTATGAATGGGAGTGACATGTCACAGGTTCTTCCTGGCGACGCAGCACCGGTCCTCGACCTCATAGGCATCGGCTTCGGGCCGTCCAATGTGGCGATGTCGATCGCGGTCCGCGAGCACAACGCACGCGTCGGCGGGCAGGAGCCGGTCACCGCTCACTTCTTCGAGCAGCAGCCGCGCTTCGGCTGGCACCGGGGGATGCTGATCGACGACGCGACGATGCAGGTGTCGTTCCTCAAGGACCTGGTGACGCTCCGGAACCCGACCAGTGAGTTCAGCTTCCTCTGCTATCTCCAGAGCAAGGGGCGGTTGATCGACTTCATCAACCACAAGAACCTCTTCCCGCTGCGGGTCGAGTTCCACGACTACTTCGAGTGGGCGGCCGAGAAGGTCGACGACACCGTCTCGTACGGTCACGAGGTCGTCGGCGTCACGCCGGTCGTCGCCGACGACGGGACCACGGAGTATCTGGATGTCACCGTCCGCTCGGGGGAGGGGCTCGCGGTCCACCGGGCCCGCAACCTTGTCATCGGCAGCGGGCTGCGTCCCCGGATGCCGGAGGGCGTGGAGCGCGGCGACCGCGTCTGGCACAACTCGGAACTCCTCAAGAGAGTCGATGAGTTGGAGGGCTCGTCGCCCACCCGGTTCGTCGTCGTCGGCGCCGGCCAGAGCGCCGCGGAGAACGTCGCCTATCTGCACCGCCGGTTCCCCGACGCGGAGGTCTGCGCCGTCTTCTCGCGGTACGGCTACAGCCCGGCCGACGACAGCGCGTTCGCCAACCGGATCTTCGATCCCGAGGCCGTCGACCAGTACTTCGCCGCCCCCGAGGACGTCAAGGGCCGGCTCATGGACTACCACGGGAACACCAACTACTCCGTGGTGGACATCGACTTGATCGACGACCTCTACCGGCAGATGTACCGGGAGAAGGTCCTCGGCACGGAGCGGCTGCGCTTCATCAACGTCTCCCGGCTGGTCGATGTGAAGGAGACGCCGGACAAGGCCCGTGCCACGGTGAAGTCCCTCGTCACCGGCGAGGAGACCTTCCTGGACGCCGACGTCGTGGTGTTCGCCACCGGCTACGGCCCCGCCGACCCCGTCGGCCTCCTCGGCGAGGTCGGGGACCGCTGCCTCCGGGACGACGAGGGCCGTGTCCGCGTCGAGCGCGACTACCGGGTCGCGACGGACGCCGACCTGGGCTGCGGCATCTACCTCCAGGGCGGCACGGAGCACACGCACGGCATCACCTCGTCCCTGCTGTCCAACACCGCGATCAGGGTCGGTGAGATCCTGGACTCGCTGCTCGGCCGCGGGGCCAAGTCCCCCTCCGTGGCGGGCACGCACTCCTCGTAGATCAAAGGGATAACGTACGGCGACATGAGCACGACTGCGGTGGAACGCCCGCTATCCGAAGCGAGAACGGGGGCCCGTCGGCACCGGGCCCTGGGGCTGGGCACGCTGGTGGTGGTCCTCCTGGTCGTGGGGGTGGTCTCGCTGGCCGTCGGTGTCCGCGCGCTGAGTCCCGCCGAGGTGTGGCACGGACTGTTCGCGGCGCCGGAACCGGACCAGCGGCTCACCGAGATCAGGCTCATCGTGCATACGGTGCGGGTGCCCCGGACGGTGCTCGCCGTCGTCGTGGGCATCGCCCTGGGCGTCGGCGGGGCGCTGATCCAGGGGTATACGCGTAACCCGATCGCGGACACGGGACTGCTCGGGGTGAACGCCGGCGCCTCGTTCGCGGTGGTGACGGCGATCGCCCTGTTCGGGCTCACGGACCCCTTCCAGTACGTCTGGTTCGCCTTCCTGGGGGCGGCGGTCGCCGGTGTCGTCGTGTTCGGTCTCTCCAGCATCGGCCGGGGAGCCGGCAATCCGCTGACGCTCGCGCTGGCGGGGCAGGGGATCACCGTGTTCCTCGCGGCGATGACCACCGCGATCTCGCTGTCGGACCAGAAGTCGCTGAACGCGCTGCGGTTCTGGAACTCGGGCTCCGTGGCAGGCGTCGGATTCGATGTCATCTGGCCGGTGACCGCGTTCGTCGTGGCCGGCCTCGTACTGGCCCTGACCACGCTGCCCGCTCTCAACCTGCTCAACCTCGGCGACGACGTGGCGCGCGGGCTCGGCGTGAACATCGCGCGCAGCCGGACCGTCGGCATCGTCGCCGTCACCCTGCTGGCGGGCGCCGCGACGGCGGCGTGCGGACCGATCGCGTTCCTCGGGCTGATGGTCGCGCATGTGGCCCGCTATCTCACCGGGCCCGACTACCGCTGGCTGGTGCCGTACGCGGGGGTGCTCGGCGCCCTGATCCTCCTGGTCAGTGACATCGTGGGGCGATTGGTGGTGCGGCCGGGCGAGTTGGACTCGGGCGTCGTCGTCGCCCTCCTCGGCGCCCCGTTCTTCGCGGGGCTCGTCTGGCGTGGAAAGTTCAAGAGCTCATGAGCGGAACAGACGCCCGGACGGAAGACGCCGGGAGAGACGGGCGGGACGGCAGGCGATCGGTGGCGCCGGGTGCGCGCGTCGGTCAACTGTCGTTCGTATGGCGGCCCTGGATGGTGCTGGTCACGGTGCTGCTGGCGGCGGCGACCTTCCTGCTGTTCTGCGTCTCCATCGGCGTCGGCGACTTCCCGATCGGTCTGTCCCGGGTCGTCGCCACGATCCTCGGCCGGGGCGAGCAGGTCGACGAGTTCGTGATCATGGACCTGCGGATGCCCCGTGCCCTCGCCGGTCTCGTCGTCGGGATCGCGCTGGGCGTGTCCGGGGCGATCACCCAGTCCGTCGCGCGCAACCCGCTGGCCAGCCCCGACATCCTGGGCATCACCTGGGGCGCCGGCGCGGTCGCGGTGTTCCTGGTGACGGTGTCGAGCGGCACCACCGAGGCCGTGGTCAGCTCCGTGGGCATGTCCGCCGCGGCGCTCGCGGGCGGCCTCGGTACGGGGCTGCTGGTCTACTTCCTCGCGTGGCGGCGCGGGATCGACGGCTTCCGTCTCATCCTCATCGGCATCTCCGTGAGTGCGGTGATGCAGGCGATCACCACCTGGCTGCTGGTCAAGGCCGACATCAGGGATGTGGCGCGGGCCCAGGTGTGGCTGGTCGGCTCGCTGGACAACCGGTCGTGGGACGACGTGCGGGTGGCGCTCTGGTGCACGCTCGTCCTTCTGGCCGTCGTGGCCGCCGCCGCCTTCCAGTTCAAGCCGATGCACCTCGGCGACGAGGTCGCCGCGGGTCTGGGGGTGCGCTACTCGGTCGTCCGGGCGGTCCTGCTGCTGTGCGCGGTCCTGCTCGCCGCCGTCGGTGTCAGCGCGGCGGGTCCTGTCGCGTTCGTCGCACTCGTGGCACCACAGGTGGCGATGCGTCTGATGAGGTGCCCGACACCGCCGTTGATGGCCTCCGGCCTGGTGGGCGCCCTGCTGCTGATCGGCGCGGACCTGATCGCGCGCGCGGCGCTGCCGATCACGCTGCCCGTCGGTGTGGTCACCGCCGGGATCGGCGGGCCCTTCCTCGTCTATCTGCTCGTGAGGGCCAACCTTCGACGGGCAGCGACAGACAGATAGATGATAAAAAGGTTAGGCAAACCTAATAAGGGGGGCATGTGGCTGCTCAGTTCATCACCGAGACAGAGGCCGGGTCCGAGCTCGGACCGGAGGCCGGACCGGCGTTCGGGCCGAAGGCCCTGTCGGAGGCCGGCGCCGGCGACGTCGTACGGCTGGCAGCCAGAGGTGTCACCGTCGGCTACGGCGGCCGGACCGTCATCGACGCCCTCGACGTGGCGATCCCGTCAGGGGTGATCACCACGATCATCGGCCCCAACGGCTGTGGAAAGTCGACCCTGTTGCGCACCCTGACCCGGTTGCTCAGGCCGACCGAGGGGTCGGTCGTGCTGGACGGCGAGGACATCGCCGGGCTCAGGACCAGGGACGTGGCGAAGAAGCTGGGTCTGCTTCCGCAGGCGCCGGTCGCGCCCGAGGGGCTGACGGTCGCCGATCTGGTCGCCCGAGGCCGCCATCCGCACCAGAGCTGGCTGCGGCAGTGGTCGTCGGACGACGCCGCCGTGGTGGAGCGCGCGCTGGCCATGACCGGGGTGGCCGATCTCGCCGACCGTCCGGTCGACTCGCTGTCGGGCGGGCAACGCCAGCGCGTCTGGATATCGATGACACTGGCTCAGGGCACCGATCTGCTGCTGCTGGACGAGCCCACCACCTATCTGGACCTGGCGCACGCGATCGACGTGCTCGATCTGGTGGACGATCTGCACGAGTCGGGGCGCACCGTGGTCATGGTGCTGCACGACCTCAATCTGGCGACGCGTTACAGCGACAACCTCATCGTGATGCGCGAGGGGGCGATCCTGGCGCAGGGGCACCCGCGCGACGTGATCACCGCCGAGCTGCTGCACGAGGCGTTCGGGCTGCGCGCCCAGGTGATCGACGCGCCGGTGGGCGACAGCCCGATCATCGTGCCCCTGGGGCGTACGCACGTCTGAGCTCGCCCGTTCGGGCCGGGCCGGACCTCTGTTCGTGGACCGGGCCGAACCCGCTCGCGTCCGCTCGCGCGGCGGTCCCCGGCAACCCATGGCGAGGTAAAGGGATTTCGCGAGTTAGGCTAGGCTAACCTCACCAACGCAGGTTAAGGTTTGGCTGCCCTAAGACATGGGTGCAGTGGGTAGCGCGAATGCAAGGGATTCCGGATGCTTCTCCATAGAACGACGCTCGTGAAGCCATGGCGACGGCTGGCGGCCACACTGTCCGCCGCGGCGCTCGGCGTCGGCCTCCTCGCGGGATGTGGTTCCGACGACTCGGCGGACAAGCCCGCCGACGACGCCCCCGCCGCCGCTTCCGGCGCGTTCCCGGTCACCGTGGAGCACGCGTTCGGATCCACCGAGGTCACCAAGGCCCCGGAGCGGGTCGTCTCCGTCGGCTACACGGACGACCAGGCCATTCTGGCGTTCGGCATCAAGCCCGTCGGCATGGTCGACCAGTATCCGAACCCGGCGGGCAAGTCCCCCGACATCAACACCCAGTGGCCCTGGGTGAAGGACAAGTGGGGCGACGCCCGCCCCGAAGTCATCATGAAGAACGGCGACTCGGGCCCCAACTACGAGAAGATCGCCGCCCTGCGCCCGGACCTGATCATCGCGGTCTACTCCGAGATCGACCAGGCCGCGTACGACAAGCTCTCCAAGATCGCCCCGACCGTGGGCCGTACCAAGGCCGAGAAGGAGCCCTTCAGCGCTCCCTGGCAGGACAACGCGGTCCACATCGCCAAGGCGCTGGGCAAGGAGGACGAGGGCACCGAGCTGGTGGCGGGCATCCAGCAGAAGCTCGACGCGGCCAAGAAGGCGCACCCCGAGTTCGCGGACCAGACCGCGGTCGTCATCTCCTGGTACGAGAACGCGATCTACCCCTTCACCTCCACCGACGTACGTGGACAGCTGGTGACGGGCTCCGGGTTCACGTATCAGACCAAGATCGACGACATCGCGGACGGCGACTTCTCCACCGAGCTCTCGCCCGAGCGCATCGACCTGATCGACGTCGACCGCGTCTTCGTGGTCAACGACAAGGCGGACACCGAGGCGTTGAACAAGTCCGAGCTGTTCGCCAACCTGCCCGCGGTGAAGAACAAGAAGGTGTCGTACCTGCTGGACAGCGAGGGTCCCGCGATCGGCGCGGCCATGTCCCAGGGCACCCTGCTCTCCCTGCCGTACGCGATCGACGAGCTCGTCAAGTCGGTCGAGTAGGGATGACGATGGCGGTCGACCAGTCGCGTCCCCCTGCCCGTTCCCACTCCGGTCCGGTCGCCCGGTGAGCGCCACCGGCACCCGCCCCGCCCCGGCGGCACTGCGTACGGCGACCGGTGGCGAGGCCACCCGGTGGGTCCTGGCGCACTGCCGCGAGACGCCCTGGCTGACGCTGGCCACCGTGCTCACCGCGGTGGCCGGCGCGGCCCTCCAGGTACTGCCGGTGCTCCTGCTGGGCCAGGTGGTCGACGGAGTCGTCGAGGGCGAATCGCGCTCGGTCCTCGTCACGGTCGGTGTGCTGATGGGGGCCGCCGCGCTGCTCGGCGCGGCGGCCACCGCCGCCTCGACCTATCTGATCGGCCGCCTCGGCGCGGACCTGCTCGCGCGGCTGCGCGAGCACGCCGTCCGGGCGGTCCTCGGAATGCCCAGCGCACGGGTCGAACAGGTGGGCAGGGGCGACGTGCTGTCGCGCGTCGGCGACGACGTGGCCGTGCTGTCCAGAGGCATCAGGACCGCCATCCCCACCGTCTTCTCGGCGGGTGTGCTGGTCTTCATCGCCACCGTTGGCATGTTCGGACTGGACTGGCGGCTCGGTCTGGCGGGCGCCGGCGCCCTGCCCGCGTACGCGCTCGCGCTGCGCTGGTATCTCCCGCGGTCCGCTCCCCTCTACCGGAAGCAGCGGGTGGCCCAGGCCGACCGCGCACAGGCGCTGATCAGCGGACTGAACGGCATCGACACCGTACGGGCGTACCGCCTGGAGGATTCCGTCCGCGAGACGGTGACCCGTGAGTCGTGGCGGGTGCGGAATCTCGGTATCGAGGTCTTCCGGTTCTTCGGCCGGTTCGTCGGCCGGGAGAACCGCGCCGAGTTCATCGGTCTGGTCCTGATACTCGTCGTCGGGTACGCCCTCCTGGAGGCGGACGCCGCCAGTCTCGGCGAGGTGTCCGCCGCGCCCCTGATGTTCCACCGGCTCTTCACCCCGCTGGGCGCCATCATGTTCACCTTCGACGAGGCGCAGAAGTCGGGCGCGAGCCTGACCCGTCTGGTCGGGGTGCTGGCGGAGGACACGGAGGACCGGCTCGTGGGCGACCGTTCCGTCGCCTCGGCGAAGGCCGCGCCGTATCCGGTGACGGTCGAGGGCCTGACATTCGGTTACCCGGACAGCGAGGAGCCGGTCCTGCGGGACGTCAGTCTCACCATTCCGGCGGGCGGTTCGCTGGCCCTGGTGGGAGCGACCGGCGCGGGCAAGTCGACCCTCGCCGCGCTGATCGCCGGCATCGGGACCCCGCAGTCGGGGTCGGTGCGGATCGGGTCGCACGATCTCTCGGGCCTGGACGAGGCGGGTGCGCGCGCCCTGGTGAGCATCCTGACCCAGGAGACGCATGTCTTCTCCGGTCCGCTCGCCGACGATCTGCGGCTCGCCGCGCCCGAGGCGACCGACGCCCAACTCGCCGACGCGCTCCGGACGGTCGGCGCCGGCGAGTGGGCCGACGGGCTGCCCGACGGGCTGAACACCCTGGTCGGCGAGGGCGGCGAACGCCTGGACGTGACCAAGGTCGCCCAGATCGCCCTGGCCCGGCTGGTGTTGAGCCGGTCGCCGGTGGTGGTCCTCGACGAGTCCACCGCGGAGGCCGGCAGCGAGGGCGCGGCCGAGCTGGAGCGCGCCGTGCTGGCCGCCTGTGCGGGCCGGACCACGCTCTTCGTGGCGCACCGGCTGACCCAGGCGATGGCGGCGGACCGGATCGCCGTGCTGGACGCGGGACGTGTGGTGGAGCGTGGCACGCACGATGAGCTGGTGGCCCTGGGAGGCCGGTACGCACGACTGTGGCGGGCGTGGCGAGAAGGCAGTTGAGCAGCCTTGCTTAGGCGAGCCTAAGTTAGGTTAGGCTAACTTTCATGTCTGGAAGGGATGCTGAGTCTTCGATGATCGAACCGAGCGCTCGTCACATACTGCTGTCCGCCACACGTCTGGCCGACGTGCGCCGGCGGACCGGCGACCACTCCGACCGGACCGTCGCGGAAGCGTGCGCCGTCGGCCTGTCGTACTGGGCGACGGGCCGGAGCCCCGAGGGCCTGGACCTCACCCCCGGCACGCTGTTCGCCGACGTCATCGGCTGGGTGGACAACGGCGGCGGCGCGCCCGGCGACTGGCCCACCGGCCCCGACGCCGCGGGCGCCTGGACCATCGGGATCCCCGAGGGCACCGCGCCCGCCGACGCGCAACTCGCCCTGGACGACCTCGCCGACTTCCCCGACCGGCCCCTCGGCACCATCGCCCCCTCCGGCGCCGCGGAGCGACGTCAGGCCCTGAGCGAGTGGAACGACACCACCGCCGACCGGGACCGCCCGACGATCGTGGAGATGTTCCGCGAGCAGGCGCGCAGCAGGCCGGACGCCGTCGCCGTCGTGGACGACAACCGCTCCCTGACCTACCGTCAGACAGCCGAGCTCTCAAGCCAGTTGGCCCACCGCCTCGTCGAACGCGGCCTCACCGCCGAACAGGTCGTCGGCATCTCGCTCGGCCGTTCCGCCGAGATGGTGATCGGACTGCTCGCGGTGCTCCAGGCGGGGTGCGCCTTCGTACCGCTCGATCCGCAGTGGCCGGCCGCCCGCCGGGCCGTCGTCGTCGAGGACGCCCGGGTCGTCCTGCAGCTCAACTCCTCGGGCGAGCCCGGTCCAGGAGAGCCCCCGGCCGAAGCCGTCGACCTCGACGACTGGAGGTTCGGCTCCCACCCCGTCGACGGCACGGGCATATCCGTCCCCGGCGCGGCCCTGGCGTATGTGATCTTCACCTCCGGCTCGACCGGGCGCCCCAAGGGCGCGATGATCCGCCACGAGGCCATCAGCGAGCGCCTGCTCTGGCAGGTCGACGAGATCCTCGGCTTCGGCCACGACGACGCGTCGCTCTTCAAGGCCCCGCTCTCCTTCGACATCTCCATCAACGAGATCTTCCTGCCCCTGGTCTCCGGCGGCCGGCTCGTCGTCCTGCGGCCCGGCGGCGAACGCGACCCGCACCATCTGCTGGGAGTGATCGCCGAGCAGCGCGTCACCTTCACCTACCTGGTCTCGTCCATGCTGGACGTGCTCCTGGAGATGGCCGGCGACTCCGGCCGCCTCGACAGCCTGCGGCACGTCTGGTGCGGCGGTGAGGTGCTGACCCCCGAGCTGTACGAGCGGTTCCGCACCAAGCTCGACATCCCGCTGTACCACGGTTACGGCCCGGCCGAGACGACGATCGGCGTCTCGCACGTCATCTACCGGGGCGAGGCGGAACGCCTGTCGACCTCCATCGGCAGGGCCAACCCCAACACCCAGCTGTACGTCCTGGACGACGAACTGCGCCCGGTCCCCGTCGGCGTCGGCGGCGAACTGTACGCGGGAGGCTTCCTTCTGGGACGCGGATACGTCAACGCGCCCGGCCTGACGGCGTCCCGCTTCGTGGCCAACCCCTTCGCCGACGACGGGTCCCGGCTGTACCGCACCGGCGACCTCGCCCGCTACGCCCCCGACGGATCGCTGGACTTCCTCGGCCGGGCCGACAACCAGATCAAGATCCGCGGCATGCGGCTGGAGATCGAGGACGTCGAGGCCGGCCTCGCGGAACACCCCGCCGTACGCCACACCTGCGTCGTCGCGAAGAAGAACGCGGCCGGCGGCACCTATCTGGTCGGATACGTCATCCCGGCCGCCGGGAGCGAGGACCTGCGGCCGGAGCAGGTCAAGGCCTGGGCCACCGAGCACCTGGTCGAGTACATGGTGCCCGCCCACACCGTCGTCCTGAAGGAGTTCCCGCTCACCGCGAACGGCAAGCTCGACCGCAACGCGCTGCCGGAGCCGGTCATCGGCACGGGCGCGCTCCTCCCGCCCGCCACCGAGGACGAACGCGTGGTGTGCCAGGCGGTCGCGGGCCTGCTGCGGCTCGAAGAGGTCGGGGTCAACCAGGACTTCTTCCAGCTCGGCGGCGACAGCATTCTGGCGATCTCGCTGCTCAGCGCCCTGCGCGAGGCGGGCCTCCATGTCACGGCCCGGCAGATCTTCGCCAACAGCAACGTACGGGCCCTCGCGGCGGTGGCGAGCCGCGAGGACCTCACCACCGTGGACCACCGCGACGTGCCCACCGGCCCCGTCGTGGGATCGCCCGTCGTGCAGTGGCTCGGCGAGACGACCGACGCCATCGACGGCTTCGTCCAGTCCGTGGTGCTCAACGCGCCCGCCGAGCTGACCCCGGAAGCGCTCGACACGATCCTCGCCGCCCTCGTGTCACGTCACGACATGCTGCGCGCCGAACTCGTACGGGGCGACAGCTGGAGCTTCGTCGTTCCGCAGGCCGCCACCGAGGGGGACCGGGGCCCCGTCGGATGGCAGGAGAGCGCCCTTCCGCTCGACCAGTGCGTCGCCCTCGCCACCGACCGGCTCGCCCCCGACGACGGCGTGATGCTGCGCGCGGTATGGCGCCGCGAGGCACGGCAACTGGTCCTGGCCGTCCACCATGTGGTGGTCGACGGCGTGTCCTGGCGGATCCTGATGGACGATCTCGCCACCGCCTGGCGCCAGTTGACCTCGGGCGTCCCGGTCGAGCTGCCCCCGGTGGGCACCTCGTTCCGGCGCTGGACGCAGCTGCTCGAACGTGCCGCGTTCGACGCCGACAGCTCCTACTTCCGGCGCCCCCTGCCGGCAGCCGACGGACCGCTGGGCAGGCGCGCGCTGTCCGGGGACGACACCGTCGCCCGGGAGCGTACGAGAACGGTCACGGCCGGCCCCGAGGCCACCGCCGCGCTGCTCGGGGAGATCCCAGCGAAGTTCCACGCGGGCGTCAACGACGTGCTCCTGACCGCGCTCGCCGTCGCGCTCGCCCGGTGGCGCCGCGATCTCGGGCAGGACCAGACGTACGCGCACATCGAACTCGAAGGCCATGGCCGCGAGGGCCGGTTCGTCGCGGACTCGGCGGGCTTCGAGCCCGAACTCTCCCGCACCGTGGGCTGGTTCACCACCCTCTTCCCGGTGACCGTCGATCCCGGCCCGTCGGACGACTTCACCGCGCCCGGGTATCTGGCCGCCGCGCTGAAGAAGGTCAAGGAAGACCTCGCCCGGGTGCCGGACAACGGTGTCTCCTACGGCGCCCTGCGCTATCTGGCCGGGTCGGAGTTCGACGCGCCCGCGCCCCAGGTGCTCTTCAACTACCTGGGCCGCTTCGACGCCGGAGCCTCCGGTGACTGGCAACTCGCGCGAACCACCGGGCAGTTGGGGGAGAAGCGGGACCCGAGGATGCGCCTGCCGCGCGCCCTGGAGTTCAACGCGATCGCCGAACCGGCCTCCACGGGCGAGTACGAGCTGGTCACCACCGTCTCCTGGCCCGAGGGGATGTTCACCGACGAGGACGTCGAGACCCTCGGCGAGTACTTCCGGGCGGCCCTGACCGGGCTGGCCGCGCTCGACGAGGGAGGCCACTCACCCAGCGACTTCCCGCTGGTGCCGCTCACCCAGGCCGACGTCGAGAGCCTCGACGGCCCGGCGCTGCGGGACATCCTGCCGCTGACCCCGCTGCAGGAGGGCCTGTACTTCCACTCGGTCTTCGACGACGACTCGACGGGCAGCTATGTCGAGCAGCAACTCCTCACGCTCGAAGGGGATGTGGACCCCGGCCGGCTCGCGGCGGCGGCGACCCGGCTGCTCACGCTCTTCCCCAACCTCGCCGCACGGTTCACCGCGCTCGCCGACGGCCGCGTCGTCTCCGTCCTGGAGAGCGGCGCGGAAGCGCCCTTCACCACGCTGGACCGCCCCGGGATCACCGAGGACGAGATCCGCGACCACGCCGAGGCGGACCGCGTCGCCGGATTCGACCTCGCCACCGGACCGCTGATGCGCTACACGCTCATCCGCGCCGGCGCCGGCCGCACCGTCCTGGTGCAGACGGTGCACCACATCGTCGCCGACGGCTGGTCGGTGCCGCCGATGCTCCGGGCGCTGCTGGCCGAGTACGAGGCGCCGGGCACCGTGTATCCGCTCGGCGGCTTCGCCGACTATCTGCACTGGCTCGCCGAACGCGACGAGGACGAGAGCGACCGCGTATGGCGCGGCGAACTCGCCGGGCTGCCCGGCCCGTCCCTGGTCGCCGAGGGCCACACCCCCTCCGACCGGTTCGCCGACACGGCCGTGGTCCCGGACGGTGCCGACATCGACGCGGCCGTCCGGTCGGCCGGCGTACCGCTGAGCGTGGCGGTGCACAGCGCCTGGGCGCTGACGCTGGGCGGCATCCTGGGGAGCGCGGACGTCGTCTTCGGCTCCACGGTGTCCGGACGCGACGCGGACGTGCCCGGCATCGGCGACATGGTCGGACTGTTCATCAACACCATCCCCGTGCGCGCCCGTTGGACCCGCGCCGAGACGAGCCGCGAGCTGCTCGCCGCCGTCCGGGAACACCAGAGCGCCGTCCTGCCCCACCAGCACGTCTCGCTGGCGCGGATCGGCCGAGAGGCCGGTGTGGGGGCCCTGTTCGACACCCTCGTGGTCTTCGACGTCGCGACGGATGTGAGCGCGCTGCGCGGCCCCGGCGGCGGACTCCGCATCGCCGCCGTCGTCAACGAGGGCGCCCCGCACTACCCGTTGACCCTGGTCGTGGAGCGCACGGGCGACGGGCGCCCCCGCTTCAACCTGATCTACGACGGCGACCTGCTGCGGGAGACCGGCGCCCGGGCGATCCTGGGTACGTTCGTCCGAACCCTCACCGGCCTGCTCACCCGGCCGGACGCCCCCGTCGCCGAACTGGCGGCCGGAAGCGGCCGGCTCCCCGCACCGGTCACCCCGACGACCCTCGGCGGGCTGTTCGACGCCGCCGCCACGCGTGACCCGGCCGCCACCGCCGTCACCCAGTGCGCTCTCGACGGCGGCACCCGCTCCCTGACCTACGGTGAACTGGCCGAGGCCAAGGACGAGTTGGCCTCCGTCCTGCGCGCGGCGGGCGTCGGCCCCGGCAAGCGGGTCGCCGTCGCCGTCCCGCGCTCCGTCGAGCAGGTCGTCGCCCTCGTCGCGGTCGTCACGGCCGGCGGCGCCTACGTGCCGCTCGACCTGGCCTACCCGGACGAACGGCTGGAGTACATCCTCGCCGACGCCGCTCCCCAGGTCGTGCTCGTCGAGAGGGAACAGCGGGACCGCCTCACCGGACTGCTCTCCCGCGCGGGCGTGAGCGCCCGCGTCCTCGTACGGGGGGAGGAGACGCCCCCCACCGCCGCCGAACCGGCCGGGACCGCCGCCGGCCGGCACGACCCCGCGTACGTGATCTACACCTCCGGATCGACCGGCCGGCCCAAGGGCGTCGTCGTCCCGCACTCCAGCGTGGTGTCACTGCTCGCGAACACCCGGCCCGAGATGGGCTTCGGCCCGCGCGACGTATGGGTCCAGTTCCACTCCTTCTCCTTCGACTTCGCCGTCTGGGAGCTCTGGGGCGCGCTGGCGTACGGCGCCGAACTGCTGCTGCCCGACTACGCGTTGACCCGCTCCCCGGTCGACTTCCACCGCCTGGTGCGCGAGCGCGGGGTCACCGTGCTCAACCAGACCCCGTCGGCCTTCCACCAGTTCATCGAGGCCGACCGGCACGCCAGCGAACCGGTGACCTCCCTGCGCCGGATCGTCTTCGGCGGCGAGGCGCTGGATCCCGGGCGGCTGCGCGGCTGGGTCGAGCGGCACGGCACCACCGCGCCGGAACTGGTCAACATGTACGGGATCACCGAGACCACCGTGCACGTCACCCACCGGGTGCTGACCGACGAGGACTTCGCCCCCGGCGGCGGCGACGTCAGCCCGATCGGCGGTCCGATCCCGGGGCTGGTGACCCATCTCCTGGACGACCGGCTCCAGCCGGTGCCGCCGGGCCGGGTGGGCGCCATCTACGTCGCGGGCGACCAGGTCGCGCTCGGCTATCTGGGCAGGCCCGGTCTCACCGCCGGCCGGTTCGTGGCCGACCCGTTCGCGGACGACGGCTCCCGGATGTACCACACGGGCGACCTCGCCCGCCGGACGCTCGACGGCGAGCTGGAGTTCACCGGCCGCGCCGACGACCAGGTGCAGCTCAAGGGCTTCCGTATCGAGCTGGGCGAAGTGGAGTCCGCCGTAAGGGAGTTGGACGGCGTCGTGGATGCCGCCGTCACCGTCGCGGACAGCGGGGACCATCTCGTCGCGCACGTCGTGGGCCGCGTACCGGACGAGGTCACCGCGCTGCTGTCGGCGAAGCTGCCCGCGCACATGGTGCCGAGCACGGTGCTCCCGGTCGGCGCGCTGCCGCTGACGGTCAACGGCAAGCTCGACCGCAAGGCGCTCGCCGAGCGCGCCGCACACGCGCGGACACCGTCGGGGACGGAAGCCCCCGCAGCGGACGGCACATCCCCGGCCGCGACCGATGCCGCGCTCGCCGCGCTGGTCGGCATCTTCGAGGACACACTGCCCGACGCGCCGCCCGGCACCGCCGTCGACGCGGACACCGACTTCTTCATGGCCGGGGGCGACAGCATCGTCGCCATCACCGTGATCAACCGGGCCAGGGCGCTCGGCCTGCCCATCGCCCCCCGTGACGTGTTCCTCCACCGGACACCGCGCGCGCTCGCCGCCCACCTCGCCGCACGCGCGCCCCGGGCCGACGCACCCGCTCCCGCGCCCGCCCGCCACGTGGACGGCCCGTTCACACCGACGCCGATCCTCCTGCGCCGGCGTGAACTGGGCGGCTCGCTCGACCGGTTCGCCCAGGCAAGGACCCTGGTCGCGGCCGAAGGCACCGGCTTCGCCGACGTACGGCGCGCCGCGAACGCCGTCGTCGCCGCCCATCCCGTACTCCGCCTGCGTCTCCGTGTCGAGCACGGTGTGTGGGCACCGCGCACCGAACCCGCCCGGGAGGTCACGGTCGTCCGGTCGGACACCACCGACGCGACGGCCGCAGCGAACGAGGCCGCCGGCCGGCTCGACCCCGAGGCCGGGGACGTCATCGCGTTCACCTGGCTGGAGGCGATCCGCACCCTGGTGGTCACCGTCCACCACACGGCCGTCGACTCGGTGTCCTGGCTGGTCCTCCTCGACGACCTGGCCACCGCCCTGAGCGGGAGGGAACTCCCGCCGCCGACCACCTCGTACGCCGAGTACGCCGAAGCGCTGGCGTCACGGTCGCTCCAGGAGATCGACCGTCTCGGGCACTGGATCGGCACGCTCGACGCCCCCGCCCTGCTGGCCACGGTCGCGAGCCCGCGCGAGACGAGCGTCGTACTCGCGCCCGGTGTGAGCGACCTCGTGACCCGTACCGCGCCCTCCGCGCTCGGCGTGGGTCTGACCGAGCTGCTGTGCGGCGCCCTGCGCACCGCACTGACCCGTATCCAGGAGGCACCCACCGATCTCGCGATCGAACTCGAACGCCACGGCCGGGTCCCCGCCCTCGACCACCACGACTACAGCCGTACCGTCGGCTGGTTCACCTCCATCGCGCCGGTACGCCTCACGGCACAGACCGATCCGGTGGCCGCGGCCCACGAGGTCGCCGCGCGCCAGCCCGACGAGCGCGGACACGTGGCGTACGGCCAACTCCGCTATCTCGACCCGCAGTCCGGCCCGCTGCTGACCGCCCGCCCCCAGGTGCTCTTCAACTACCTCGGCCGGGGCGGCGAGTCGGCGGCCCTCCACCTCACCGGTGGCGATCAGGGCACCCCGTACGCCGTCGAGGTCAACGCCTGGACCGACGGCGCCACCGGCTCCCTGCACGCGGCCTTCACCCTCGCCGACGGCATCCCCGACGAGATCACCGAGCACTGGCGGACCGCGCTGGAGCGCGTCGCCGAAGCCGCCGCGACGGCCGAACGCACCGCCCCGGTCACCCCCCTCCAGCGCGGCCTGTTCTTCCAGGCCCAACTGGCGGGCCCGGCCGGACACTACGTCGCGCAGAGCTACTTCACCTTCGACCGGCGCCTGGACACCGAGGCGCTGGCCGAGGCCATGGCGTACGTGATCGCGCGCCACCCGGTCGTGGGCGCCGGCTTCACCACCGACGACGACGGCAACCCGGTCCAGATCCTCAAGGCGGGCCGCCGGGTCGGCGTCCGCACCGTCCGGCTGTCGACGGACGCGGAGGTCGACGCCCTGCGCGACAAGGACCGCGACACCGGATTCGACCCCGGCGAGCCGCCGCTGATCCGGCTGACCGTCGTGCGGCTGCCCGGCCGGCGGGACGGCCTGCTGCTCAGCTACCACCTGCTCCTGTGGGACGGCTGGTCCCGCGAGATCCTGCTGCGGGACCTGTTCGACGCGTACGAGGCAGTCCTCGCGGGCGAGCCGATGGACGCGTCCCCGGCGACGCCCGGCTTCGAGGAGTACGCCCGGGCGCTCGACGCCAGGGACGCCGCCGTATCGGAACGCTTCTGGGCGGAGCACCTGGCCGGTCTGCCCGGTCCGACGCTGCTCGCCGGAGTGGCGCCGACCCTCTCGGACGACCTGCCCGACGCGCTCACGCGCACGCTCTCCGCCGAACTCTCCGACCGGCTGCGGGAAGCGGCCAAGGCGCACGGCGTGACACTGAACGCGGTGCTCACCGGCGCCTTCGGCCTCCTCCTCGGCGCGCACACCGGCCGGAGCGACGCCGTCTTCGGCGTGACCGTCTCGGGCCGCGAGGGCGAGGGCCTGTCCGACATCGTCGGCGTGCTCCTCAACACCGTGCCCCTGTGGACGCGGCCACGGCCGGAGAACACGGTCGGCGACTATCTGTCGGCCGTCCAGACGGCCAGGGTCGAGGCGATGGACCACGAGCATCTGGGCCTCGGCGAGATCCAGCGGGCCAGCGGGCACGACACCCTGTTCGACAACCTCTTCGTGCTCCAGAACTTCCTGGACATGGACGCCTTCGCCGAGATGAACGCCCGGCACGGCATCGAGTCGGTGAAGGCCGACGACTCCACGCACTATCCGTTCACCTGGGTCGTCACCCCCGGCGAGTGCCTCACGGTCAAGCTGGAGCACCGCGACGGGGACACCGGGAACGCCGCTCGCCTCCTGGACGACTATCTGCGCCTGCTGGACGGTCTGGCCCGGTCGACGGGACCGGTGGGCGCTCTGCCGGGGGTCGGGCGGAGGCCCCTGCCCGCCGGGCGCACGGACGTCGGCACGGACACCGTCGTCGACCGGTTCGACCGGGCGGCGGACCGCGATCCCGGGCGGGTCGCGCTCGTCGCCCAGGGCACCACCCTGACCTTCGCGGAGCTCCGGGACCGCAGCCGTGCGCTGGCGGGCGTGCTCGCCGGGCGGGGCATCGGACCCGAGACGACCGTGGCCCTCGCGATCCCGCGCTCCCTCGACTCGATCGTGGCCCTGTTCGCCGTGCTGCGCGTCGGCGCCGCCTACGTACCACTGGAACTGGACCACCCGGACGAGCGGATCGCCGCGATCGTCGCGGACGCCCGCCCGCAGGTGACCCTCACCGTGAGCGCCGTCTCGCCCCGGCTCACCGGCGACCTGATCGAGCTGGACCGGCCGCTGCCGGAGGCGGAGCCGTACACGACGTTCGCGCCCGGCGACCCGGACCGGCTGAGGCACCCCGCGTACGTGATCTACACCTCCGGATCGACCGGCCGGCCCAAGGGCGTCGTCACCGAGTACGCCGGGCTCACCAACATGCTGGTCAACCATCAGCGCCGGATCTTCGAGCCGGTCCTCGCCGAACACGGCCACCGGACCTTCCGGATCGCCCACACCGTGTCGTTCGCCTTCGACATGTCGTGGGAGGAACTGCTCTGGCTCGCCGACGGCCACGAGGTGCACATCTGCGACGAGGAGCTGCGCCGCGACGCGCCCCGCCTCGTCGAGTACTGCCGCGCCCACGGCATCGACGTCGTCAACGTGACCCCGACCTACGCCCAGCAACTGGTCGCCGAGGGACTGCTCGACAACCCCGACCGCCGGCCCGCGCTGGTCCTGCTGGGCGGCGAGGCCGTCACCCCGACGCTCTGGCGGCGCCTCGCCGAGACCCCGGGAACGGTCGGCTACAACCTGTACGGGCCCACCGAGTACACCATCAACACCCTCGGCGTCGGCACCTTCGAGTGCCAGGACCCGGTGGTGGGCGTGGCGATCGACAACACCGAGGTGTACGTGCTGGACCCGTGGCTGCGCCCGCTGCCGGACGGAGTCCCCGGTGAGCTGTACGTGTCGGGCATCGGCATCGCGCGCGGCTATCTCGGACAGCCCGCCCAGACCGCGCACCGCTTCGTCGCCTGCCCGTTCGGCGCCCCCGGCGAGCGCATGTACCGCACCGGCGACCTCGTGGTCCGGCGGCCCGACGGGAACCTGGCCTACCTCGGCCGTACCGACCAGCAGGTCAAGATCCGGGGGCACCGGGTCGAACCGGGCGAGGTGGAGGCCGCGTTCGCGGCGCACCCGGCGGTGCGGTTCGCCGCCGCCGTCGCCCAGCCCGACCCGGGCGTCGACGGGGCGTACCGGCTCGCCGCGTATCTCGTACTGGACGGCTCCGGCCTCGCGGAGGTCGCCGCCGACGTCGGCGCCGCGCTGCCGGACTTCCTGCGCCCGACGCATTACGCCCAGGTCGACGGCATCCCGCTGACGGTGAACGGGAAGGCTGACACGAAGGCGCTGCCGGAGGCCAAGCCGCTCGGCGCGCTCACCACGGCGGGCGAACGCGGCCCGGAGACCGAGACCGAGACCACGGTCTGCGAGTTCTTCGCCGAGGCACTGGACCTGGACGACGACGAGGTGAGCGCGGTGAGCGACTTCGTGTCCCTCGGCGGGCACTCCATGCTGGCGGTGCGGCTGACCGGGCTGCTCCGCCGCGAGTACGGACCTGTGGTCACGATCCGTGATCTCCTGACCCTGCGAACCCCGGAAGCGATTGCCCGCCACCTTGAAGACAACAGCTGACACCCCCCGGCCCCGCCCCGGGGCCGACATCCTCCGGACCGCCCTGCGCCGCAACGTCGGCGCGATGACCCGCGGCACGGTCCTCATGGGCCTGTACCAGGCGGGGGAGACCGCCTTCCCCATCGCGCTCGGTCTGATCGTCGAGCACACGATGCAGGACCGGAGCCCCCGGGCGCTCGGTCTGTCGATCGCCGCGCTGGCCGTGATCATCACGACCGTCTCGCTGTCGTGGCGGTTCGGCATGCGCACCCTGCAGAAGGCCAACACGACCGAGGCGCACCGCTGGCGGGTGCGGGTGGCGGAGTGCGGACTCCAGCCGGTGGCCAGGGACGTCGACCTGAAGTCCGGCGAGGTGCTGACCATCGCCACCGAGGACGCCGACCAGACCGCCGACATCATCGAGGTCGTGCCGCTGCTGATCAGTTCCCTGGTCGCGGTACTGGTAGCGGCGGTCGCGCTCGGCCTGGCCGACCTCCGGCTCGGTCTGCTGGTGATCGCGGGGACCGTGGCGATCCTGTCGATCCTGGCCGTGATGTCAAGACGGATCGGGGCCAGTACCCGGGAACAGCAGGCCCGGGTGGCACGGGCCGGCGCGAAGGTCGCCGACCTGATCACCGGCCTGCGCCCGCTGCACGGCTTCGGCGGCAACCACGCGGCGTTCCTCTCCTACCGGAAGGTCAGCTCCGACGCCAGGCGCCAGGCGATCACCGTCGCCAAGGTGAACGGCGTCTACGCGGGCACCGCGCTCGCCCTCAACGCGGTCCTCGCCGCCGCGGTGACCCTGACGGCGGGCTGGCTGGCCTTCGGCGGCCGGATCACCATCGGGGAACTCGTCATGGCCGTCGGCCTCGCGCAGTTCATCATCGAACCGCTCAAACTCTTCTCGGAGATGCCGAAGTACGTGATGATGGCGCGCGCCTCGGCCGAGCGCATGGCGCTGGTGCTGTCCGCGCCGCCCGTGGCGACCCCGGGCGCCGGGCGCCCGGCCCCCGGCGGCGACCTGGAGATCGACTGCGTACGGTACGGGACCCTGCGTCAGCTCAAGTTCCAGGTACCGGCGGGCGAGTTCGTGGCGATCGCCGTCTACCAGCCGCGCGCCGCCGCCGACCTCGCCTCGATCCTCGTGGTCACCGTCCCCCCGGACGCGTACGAGGGAACGGTACGGGTCGGCGGGCGGGCCGTCGGGGACCTGTCGGTCGAGGCGGTCCGCGAGCACCTGCTGGTGAACCCCTACGACGCGGAGATCTTCGCGGGCACGCTCCGTACGAACATCGACCCGTCGGGCACGAGCCCGATGGTCCCCGAGGCCGTCGAGGCGTCCATGCTGACCGACGTGGTGGCGCTGCACCGCGACGGGCTGGACTACGGCGTCCGCGACCGGGGCGCGAATCTCTCCGGGGGGCAGCGGCAACGGCTGTCCCTGGCCCGCGCCCTGGCCGCCGACAGCGAGGTGCTGGTCCTGCACGACCCGACGACGGCGGTCGACGCGGTCACCGAACAGCTCATCGCGCGCAACATCGCGAAGCTGCGCAGGGGCCGTACCACCGTGGTGCTCACCAGCAGCCCGGCGCTGCTGGACGCCGCCGACCGTGTCCTCGTCCTGGACGAGGGCGCGATCACCGCCGAGGACACGCACCGCAACCTCCTCGCCACGGACGAGGCGTACTGCCTGGCCGTGGCGAGGTGAACCGCCGTATTTAATACGGGAGTTGAGGGCGCCGGCCCGGGACGGCTCAGCCGAGCGCCCAGGCGACATCCCGGACCAGGGCGTGCCGCCAGCCCGCCCGGTCGTGGCCGGAGGGCGAGCGGGAGACCCGTACGGTCGCACCTGCCTCCTCGGCCAGGGTCTCGGTCAGCTCGCAGTGGGGCAGCATCGCCGTCTCGTGTTCCCCCACGTCGAACGCGCAGCGCAGACCGGACAGGTCGGGGCGCTTCCGCAGGCGCTCGGCGACGGTGCCCCCGAGCCGACCGCCCAGGGGGTCCGCGAGGGTCATGGCCTCGGGCGTCCACCAGAACGACCCCGACTGGCAGGCGACACGGGAGACCAGGTCCGGGAACTCCAGCGCCGCGTACATCGCGCTCAGCCCGCCGAGGCTCTGTCCGGCCACCACCAGCCGGTCCGTGTCCGCCGGTACGCCGGTCTCCGCGACCAGCGGCAGCAGTTCGTCCCGGACGGCCTCCCAGAGGTCGGGACGGCACGCGAACTCGGCCTCCCTGTCCTTGGCCGGCAGGAAGACGAGCGTGACGGGGGGCATCCCGCCGGCGGCGACGGCCGAGTCGAACGCGTCCGTCGCCGGATGCAGATACAGCCAGTCGTCCCCGTCGAGCAGGAGGACCACCGGTCCACCGCCGCCGACCGGGTGGACGCGTACGGTGCGCCGTCCGCCGAGCCGTTCGCCGCTCCAGCGGAACCTGGTGCGGGGGAGGGGGAGTACGGCGTCGGGGCCGACGGCCGGCCAGTGCGGCTGGGGAGGGCAGTCCGGAGTCGCCGCCAGGGAACGGTCACCGCCCGCGCCGACCGGGTTGAGCGGGTCGGCGTACGAGTCCTCTCCCACGAGGAGTTGGTAGGTCACCCGGAGCCGGGCGGGCATGGGCACCTCGGCGTACCAGCAGTCCGACTCGCGCCATCGCCGCAGGGGGACCGGCGCCGACCAGCTCTCGAAGACGACGCTCGCGGGAGATCCGCGCCACAGGAACAGGGTCAGCCAGCCTCCGTCGTCCGCGCGCACGGACACGGGAGTCCGCGCCGCCGCCCAGAACTCGTCGCCGCCCGGTTCGCCTGCCAGTCCGAAGGCGGCGAAGGCGTGGTCCTCGTCGGCCGCGAGGC
This sequence comes from Streptomyces sp. NPDC058653, assembly GCF_042716895.1. Taxonomy (NCBI): domain Bacteria; kingdom Bacillati; phylum Actinomycetota; class Actinomycetes; order Kitasatosporales; family Streptomycetaceae; genus Streptomyces; species Streptomyces sp. NPDC058653. Next base: position 39,619 of record NZ_JBHXRM010000035.1, read on the forward strand.
GCATGGACGTCTCCTTGTGAGAGGGAGGGGGAGACGTTAGGCTCCCCTTTGATTAGGGGAGCCTAACCTAAGATTGGTCTTCCCTTCTGTTGGACCCTAGGAGGCACTGCGACATGAGCACCAACCCCTTCGACGACCCCGAAGGCCGTTTCCTGGTCCTGGTGAACGACGAGGGGCAGCACTCGCTCTGGCCGTCCTTCGCCGACGTGCCCGGAGGATGGGAGATCGTCCTGGGCGAGAACTCCCGTGACACCTGCATGGAGTTCATCGAGACCAACTGGACCGATCTGCGCCCCCGGTCCCTCGCGACATCGACGGACGGCTGACCTCCCGGAGGGCGGTACGCCACCGATGCTCTGCGCCAGGCTGACCAACGCGCGCTTCCTGACCATGGATCCGGACCACCCCGTCGCCCACGACCTGGGTATCTGGCGGGGCCGGATCGTGGGCCTGGACGAGGCCGTGACCTCTCTCCCCGCACGTGAGGTGATCGACCTTCAGGGTGCCACCGTGCTCCCCGGGTTCATCGACGCACATGTCCATCTGGCGTGGGCCGGGCTCAAGGAGAACACTCCGAGCGTCGCCGGACTCAGTCGGATCGACGAGGTGCTCGACGTCGTGGCCCGGACGGTCGCCAGGGAGGGATCGCCCGGGGGCTGGGTGAGCCTCGTCGGCTACGACCAGCGTGCCCTGGGCCGCCATCTGACCGCCGCCGAACTGGACACCGTCAGCCGGGGGCGCAAGGTCTTCCTGCTGCACGACTCCGGGCACGGCTGCGTCGTCAACTCGGCTGTCCTCCGCCGGCTTCCGGCCGGCCTCCCGCACGAGAACGGCTTCCTCGCCGAGGGTGCCATGGGCGCCGCCCGCGCGCTCAGACCGCCGTACTCCCAGCGGGAGCTGGCCGAGGCGATCGGGCGGGCGGGCCGGACCTGTCTCGCCGAGGGGATCACCGCCTGCGCGGAGGCCGGTATCGGCGGCGCCCTCTTCGGTCACAGCCCGGTCGAGCTGGGCGCCTATCAACTCGCGCGCGAACAGGGCCTGTTGCCGCTGCGGGTGCAGCTCATGGTGGCAGCGGAACGGCTGCGCCGGGAGGCCGGGCACGAGACCGACGGCATTCCCCGGGCGCTCGACCTCGGGCTTCGCACGGGGTTCGGCGACGGCCGGCTCTCCGTGGGCGCGCTGAAGGTCTACACCGACGGCGGGATGATGGCCAGGACCGCCGCACTCGACCGGCCCTACGAAGGGCTCGACCACTGCGGCCAGTTGCAGGACGACCCGGACGTGCTCGCCGACACGATCGTGGCCGGTCATCTCGCCGGATGGCAGCTCGCCGTCCACGCCATCGGCGACCGTGCGGCCCAACTCGCCCTGGACGCCCTGGAACGGGCCCAGCGGCTACGGCCGCGCCCCGGCGCCCGGCACCGTGTCGAACACGCCGGACTGATCCGTCCCGACCAGCTCCCCCGCTTCGCGCGGCTCGGTCTCAGCGCGGTCGTCCAGCCCACCTTCCTCCGCCACTTCGGCGACGACTACGCGGCGCTCATGGGCGCGGAGAGGGCCCCCTGGCTCTACCGAGGCAGGGCGTTCCTGGACCACGGCATCCCGCTCGTCGGCAGCTCCGACCGGCCCGTCACGGACGGATCCCCGCTGCGGGCGGTCCAGTTCATGGTCGAGCGGACCTCCGATTCCGGCCAGGTGATCGGCCCGGACGAGGGCATCACCGTGGACGAGGCCCTGCGCGCGTACACGGCCGCCGGCGCGTTCGCCTGCCACTGGGAGGAGAACGTGGGAAGTCTCACGCCGGGCAAGTTCGCGGATCTGGTCGTGCTGGGGGACGATCCCCGGCGCGTCGACACCTCACGTATCGGAGACATCGAGGTGGTGGAGACGTACGTCGACGGAATCGCGACGAGGAGGACGGCGCCGGCCCCGTCCCCACTTCACTCGACAGGTAAGTAAGGTAAGGCTAACCTAATTTCGTTTGTCCGTCGGGGTGACACGGAGTCATGCTGTCCTCCGATCGTGGAACCGAGGAAGGAAAGCCTTGATCACGGCTACGCCGCCCGCCCCGCTGCCGCCCGCGCCCTTCGTGGCCCTCGCGCCGACACCGTCCGTACGCCCGGCCCGCGCGGAGGACGCCGCCGCACTCGCGGAATTGTCCCAACCCTTCGTGCTCTCGGGGGAGTTGCGTGAGCGGCCCGCCTCTCTCTACGCCACCCACGCCCTCGACTTCCTCGTGGCGCAGGGCCGGCCCGGAGGCCCGCTCGACGGCTGTGTGGGCCTGCGTACGCACCCGGCGGGTCCGGGGGAGGGCGGTCGCGGAGCCGTGGGCGTCCTGTACAACTTCTGCGTGGCCGGACAGCGGCAGGGGCACGGAGTGGGGGCCGCGCTCCTGCGCTCCGTACTGGCCGTGGCGCGCGCACGGTCACTCGGCGCGCTGTACACGGCGACGACCGGCGGGGGAGGTCTCTTCCTCCGGTACGGCTTCGCGCCCACGACCGCGCCTCTGGCGCCCGTGGCGTGGGCCGGGTCCCTGGATCCCCGGCGTAACGCGCGGATCTTCACCAAGGCCCTGTGACCTCCCGGCCCTTCGTGGGCCCTGACGGTCAACTCCCCGGCCCGTCCGGCCCGTTCCTCGTCCCGTCGGCCGGACAGGGCAGGGGGCCGGCGGCGCTTACCCTGGGTGCTCGGTCAGAGGGCGCCGCTGTCCGGCTCCGGCCGGTCACCGGCGACCACGGTCGTGCCGGGGCTGGTCGCGTCGAGCACACCCCGCAGTACCGCGTGCGGCATCCGGCCGTCGAGCACCTGCGCCCTGCGGACGCCGCCCCGTACGGCCCGCAGGCAGCCCTCCATCTTCGGCAGCATCCCGCCCGCCAGTCCCGGCAGCAGCCCGTCCAGCGCGTCGGCGGTCAGGCGCTCGATCACCTCCGAACTGTGCGGCCAGTTCGCGTAGAGCCCCTCCACGTCGGTGAGCATCACCAGCCGCTCGGCGCCGAGGGCCACGGCCAGCGCGGACGCCGCGAGATCGGCGTTGACGTTGTAGACCTCTCCGCCCTCGCCGCGTGCCACCGGAGAGACCACCGGGATGTGGCCGTCCTCCAGGAGGGCGTGGACCATGCCCGGGTTCACCTCCACGACATCGCCGACCAGTCCGATGTCGACCGGCCGGCCGTCCACCCGGGCCGACCGCCGTACGGCCGTCATGGTGTGCGCGTCCTCGCCGGTCATGCCGACGGCGAAGGGCGGCCCGTAGGTGTTGATGTGGCCGACCAGCTCCCGCTGGACCCGGCCGGCCAGCACCATGCGTACGACATCCATGGTCTCCGGCGTGGTCACCCGCAGGCCCGCCTCGAACCGGGTCTCCAGGCCGAGGCGGTCGAGCATCGCGCTGATCTGCGGCCCGCCACCGTGCACGACGACCGGGCGCAGCCCCGCGTGCCACAGCTCGACGACGTCCTTCGCGAACGACCGCCGAAGCCCGGTGTCCACCATGGCGTTGCCGCCGAACTTGACGACGACCACGGCGCCGGCCGGGCGCGGGGCCGCGCTCGCGACGTTCACGAGCTGGACGCCTTCCGGCATGGTCGTCGTGGCCCGTTCGGTCATGGTCTCCGTCTCCAGTGGTGTCCGTGTGTCAGGCGGTGCTTCCGCTCCCTGTGCGGGAGAAGGCCGCGGGAGACCCCGCAAGGGCGTTCCTTAGCTTAGCCTAACCTAAATTACCGCTTGATCGATTCTCCCGTTCAGGGCGGCGGGGCGGTCAACAGGGCGGCTGTGTGGCGGACTTGGGTGAGTGGTTACCGGCCGATGCCTTGGCCGGTTACGGACTCCCTCAGCCTTGTTGAAGGTGCAACCATTGCCCGGTCCCGGGCCGCCGACCGGCGCGGCCTCCCCTCTCCCCACGAAGGCGGACCCCATGACCCCTCGTACGCTGCGACTCTCCGGAACCGCCGCAGCCGTGACGGCCGGTGCTCTGCTCGGCCTGCTGGGCGTGACACCCTCCGCAGCGGCGAGCGCGCCGACCGTAGAGGCCTCCTTCTTCACGGGAGCCCAGCAGACCGGCGAGGAGACGGCGGTCGACCTCGGAGCCGTCGGCGTCTGCACGTCACTGCCGCTGTCCGCCCGGTCGGCCGTCAATCTCTCCGCCCAGGACATCGACGTCTTCTTCCGTCCCGGCTGCGAGACTGGCACCCCCGCCGGGCCCGGTGACATCCACTACGTGCTCGGCAGCCTGCACACCGCGTCGTTCCCCTTCCCGGCCCTGAGCTACCGGGTCCGACCCGTGGCCTGAGCCGCCGACAGCCCCCGGTGGAGGCACTCGACGAGGCGCGCCGCGATCCTCCGGCGGACCTTGGGGACACCGATGACCGACACGTGTCCGCCGACTCGTCAGGAGTGATTCACCCGGGAGTCCGCCACGGCCCAGATACTCGACTCCGGCAGCAAGATCGTCGAGAGGACCGGGCATGTCGTACCGAACCACCCGTCGCGCCGCGCGGACGCTCGTCACCACCGCCGTGGTGACGGCGGGACTGATCGCGGGCAACACGGCGGCGGCACACGCCGATGACGACCCCCGTGTCGAGGAGGTCCGCCAGGCGATAGCCGCGCTCAAGCCGCTGGTGCGACAGCCGCCCTGCGACCAGGTGCCGGAGCCGGAACGGTGGCTGGACGCCGGGACACCCGACAAGGGCTCGTCCAACGTGATCGTCTCGGCCCACCGCGGGGCCAACACGCTGGCGCCCGAGAACACCCTGAAGTCCTACGAGTACGCCTTCGCCTACGGCGTGGACCTCGTGGAGGTCGACGTCCAGCAGACGAAGGACGGCCGTTTCGTCGCGCTGCACGACTCCACCGTCGACCGGACGACCGACGGCACCGGCCCCGTCACGGATCTGACCTACGACCAGGTCCGCGCGCTCAACGCCGCGGACTACGAGCCCTGGAAGGGCGGCGAGTACGACCCGGCGCGGATCGCCTCGCTCGAAGAGATCCTCGCCCTGGCGAAGCGGGTCGGCGCCGGCGTCGAACTCGACGTCAAGGGTTCGGTGACCGAGGAGGGCAGGCTCGCCGAACTCGTCGGCAGATACGGCCTCATCGAGAAGTCGATCTGGAACTCGGCCGACCCGCGCGTCTTCCGGGCCGAGCCCGGCGCCCGGACCATCTACAACCGGGACTCCTGGGAGCCGAACCACCTGCTGTACGAGATCGGTCAGGTCGCCACGGTGTACGGGTCGCGCCTCGACGAGTACACCCCCGAGTCCATCGTGGCGGCGCACGACTCGTGCGGCGTCGTCATGCCGCACGCCTACGACGCGGGGGAGGACCAGGAGGTCGCCCAGTTCGAGCTCGCCCGCTCCATGGGCGCCGACGGGGTGCAGACCAACCAGCCCGAACTCATTGTCGCGGCGGCCGGCGAGGCGGTCGACTCCCGGCTCCAGGTCCGCCGGGGCAAGGGCCACTCCCGCGAGGTCTGCCTGGTGAACGCCGACAACGGGCTCGGATTCCCGGGCAAGACCGTGCGTCTCACCAAGGGCTGGAAGAAGCGGCTCGACCTGGTCACGCGCGACGGCGGGTGCGCGACCGTGCCGGCCGTCAGCTGGAACGGTTCACGGGTGACGTTCGCCGGCGACGGCGCCGTGCACGCCTCCCGGACCAAGCTCCACTGAGCCCCCCGGCGACGGGGGAGACCGTACGTTGACGGAAGGCCGGGCCGCCTCTTCTCGGCACCCGGGTCTTCCGGCGGCGTGCCGGTTCTCCGACGACGCGCGCGCCGCGCGAGGTGGTGACCCGGTCGGCGGAACCACTCACCGTGCCGGGAGCGTCTGTCGCTGGCATGCGCGGATACACAGCGGGACGGGACATGAGCAGCACTTCACGTACCACCGGCGGGGCCGGATGCCTCCTCGCCGCCCTCGGCGCGGCGACCGCGCCGCTCGTATGGGCACCACGGGCCGAACTCAGCGTCGCCGGCGGATTCGAGGGCAGTGCCCGCGATCTGAGCGTGCTCTACGTCGACCTCCCGCTCATCGCGGTCGGCGGCGCCCTGATACCCCTTCTGGCCTGGGCCCTGACCAGGCGTTGGACGGGCCGGCCAGGGGTCGCCGTACTGGTCGCCGTGGCCGCGCTCGGGCTCGGGATCTGGGGACTCCTGGAGTGGTGGACACCCCACCGGAGCGGATCCGGCATCTGACCCTCGCCCGACGCCCGACGCCCGACGCCCGACGCCCGACGCCCGACGCCCGACGCCCGACGCCCGACGCCCGACGCCCGACGCCCGACGCCCGGCGGCCGGAGGCCACGACGCCCCGACCGGACCGGTGCGGGGCGGCTCACCCGACCGGACGCGCTGGGCAGGGCCCCGGCGGCCCCGGGCGGCAAGGATGGGGCGTGCCGGGCCCCTCCGCCCCAGGGCGGGCAGGTGGAGCCCGGCGTACGCGTGACCGTCCGTGCCGGTGGCCCCCGTGCGAGGGAGAGGTATGACCGAGACCGAATCCGAGAGGGCCGGGAACGGTCGTCCCTCGGTGCACCGCGGCCCGACCCCCGTACCCGACCTTCGCCTCGTCGGGGCCAACCCGGATTTCTGGTACCCGCTCGCGCTGTCCAGGAAGGTCCGCAGGAGAAAGGTCCTGGCGACGGCGTTCGCCGGTGAACGCGTCGCGCTCTACCGGGGGGACAGCGGTACCGTCTACGCGATCGAGGACCGGTGCGCCCACCGGCAGGTGCCGCTCAGCATGGGCGTCGTGGAGGGCGAGAAACTCCGCTGCTGCTACCACGCCTGGGCCTACCGGGGCGACGGCCGCATCTCGCAGATCCCGTATCTGTCCAAGGGCGACGGACGGCCGCCGCGCGGTGTGCGCGGATATCCCGTGCGCGAGGCGTACGGCCTGGTGTACGTCTTCCCGGGCGACCCGGCGAAGGCGGTGACCACGCCGCTGCCCGACCTGCCGGCCTTCGGCTCGCCGAAGTACAAGACCATGACCTTCTCCCGGACCGTGCGCTGCCACTACTCCTTCATGCACGAGAACCTGCTCGACATGAACCACCAGTTCCTCCACCGGGGAGTGGTCGGCAGACTCCAGCCCGAGCTGCTCGGATACGAGACCGACGCACGGTCGGTGAAGGCCCGGTATCTCTTCACCCACACCGGCGGCAAACGCAACCGCGGTGCCGGTCTGCTGGCGAACGAGGGGATCGGCGGTGGCGGCTCCAGCGACGTCATGACCATCCGCACCGGATACCCGTACCAGACCCTCGACCTGGTCCCGGAGGGCGCCGATCGTCCGGCCTTCCGTCTCTGGGTCGCCTATGTGCCCGAGGACGCCGAGCAGCGCAGGTGTCACGCCTACGGCCTGCTCATGATCGAGAAGCCCGGGATTCCCGGCGCCCTCAACCTGGCCTGGCCGCTCATCAGGCGCTTCACCGAGCGGGTGTTCGCCGAGGACCGCATGGCCGTCGAAGCCGAGCAGCGGGCCTGGGACGAGCAGGGCCGGGACCTCAACCACGAGATCTTCCCCTTGATCCTCGACCTCCGCGAGGTACTGCGCTCCAACGGCGTCCCCATCGACCCCCGGGCTGCCGTGTGCGGCGATGCCCCGGCATGCGACAGCCGGGCCGCGACGCTCGGCGACCACCCTGCGGCGCGCCGCTGAGACCTGACGGTCAAACAGGGATCAAATGCAGGGATGTGGTCATTTCGTAGCCAGGGGCTGGAGAACGTCAGATGCGCGTGATGCTCGTCCACCCGAGTGCGCTGATGTACTCGGAGATCTTTCTGCGGCTGGAACCGCTGGGCCTCGAACGGGTGGCGGCCTCGGTCCGCAACGCGGGCCACGAGGTGCGGGTCGTGGACCTCCAGGTGCTCTCCCGCTCCCTCCTGGACCGAGAGATGGCCGAGTTCGCGCCGGAAGCGCTGGGCATCTCGCTCAACTACCTCGCGAATGTGCCCGAGGCGATCGAGATCGCGCACCAGGCCAAGGCGATGTTCCCCACATGCTTCGTCTTCTTCGGGGGACACAGCATCTCGTTCATCGCCGAGCACGTGCTGGCGCAGGCCGACGGAGCGGTCGACGCGATCGTACGGGGCGAGGGCGAGCCCGCCACCCCGCTGCTGCTGGAGGCGGCACGCGACGGCGGGCTCAAGTCCGTCCCCGGTGTCATCTGCGCGGAGGGCCGGGGGCCGGCCCCCAAGCTGCTGGACACCCTGGACGAGCCCCTGCCCGCCCGTGACCTCATGCGTAAACGCAACCGGTACTTCATCGGTGAACTCGACCCGTGCGCCTCGATCGAGTTCACCCGGGGATGCCCCTGGGACTGCTCGTTCTGCTCGGCCTGGACGTTCTACGGCCGCAGTTACCGCAAGGCGTCGCCGGAGGCCGCCGGGGCGGAGATGGCGTCGATCCGGGAACCGAACGTCTTCATCGTCGACGACGTGGCGTTCATCCGGCCCGAACACGGCCACGGCATCGCGGCCGAACTGGAGCGGCGCAAGATCCGTAAGCGCTACTACCTGGAGACCCGCAGCGACGTGCTGCTGCGGAACAAGGAGGTCTTCGAGCGGTGGGCGCGGCTCGGGCTGCGGTACATGTTCCTGGGCATGGAGGCGATCGACGCCGAGGGGCTGGACCTCTACCGCAAGCGCGTCACCCCCGACGACAACTTCCGGGCGCTCGAGATGGCGCGCGGCATGGGCATCGTGGTGGCCATCAACCTCATCGTCGACCCGGCGTGGGACGAGGAACGGTTCCGCGTCGTCCGCGATTTCGCGCTCGCCGTGCCGGAGATCGTGCACCTCACCGTGATGACGCCGTACCCGGGCACCGAGATCTGGCACACGGAGGCCCGCCAGCTCACCACGCGCGACTACCGGCTCTTCGACATCCAGCACGCCGTCGTCCCCACCACCCTCCCGCTCGACGTGTTCTACCGCGAGCTCGTACGTACGCAGGCGGTCATCAACCGCAAGCACCTCGGGCTGCGCACCGCCTTCGGCGCGCTCGGCGTGCTCGGTCGCAACCTCATGCACGGCCAGACCAACTTCGCCCGGATGCTCTGGAAGTTCGGCAGTGTCTACAACGTCCAGCGCCAGCTCGCCGACCACCAGCGGCATGTCCGGTACGAACTGCCGCTGCCGCCCGTCCGGGAGGCCCCGGTGGGCCGCGAGGAGCTCTACATCCACACGAAGGCGGCCACGCACTCCCGCCGTCAGGCGGACCCGGAGCCTGAGCCGGAGCCCGGCTGACACCGTCGCCCTGGCTGCCGCCGCGGGCGCGACCTGCACGATCGGCCTGCTGAGCGGCGTCCTGCTCGGTCCCGTGCGGCCGTCGGTGGTGCGGGCGAAGGAGGCCGCCGGTATCGACGCGGTCTCCGGCGGGCGGCCGCGACGTGGTGCGCGTGCCGTGCCCCAACGTCCCCCGCGTCAGCGGAGGTTGTCTCCCCAGCCGCCCTGGATCATCGTCTGGAAAGCCCACTCGCCGCCCCGCTTGATCAGGATGTCGGCGTAGCGCAGCTGCCGGGTCTCGCCCCCCGCGGTCATCGTCGAGTCGGTGAAGACGACGACCATCGCGGACGTGAGGAAGACCGGTGTACGGACGGACTCGAAGGCGATGTCGCCGTCCTGGGCCTCGCCCATCACCTGGGTCATCGTGCCGATGAACTGCTCCCTGTCCCACTGGGCCGACGCGCCTTCCCCGGCCGCGTCGTCGCTGACGAGGTTGAGCGGGAAGACCGCGAGATCCGCCATCCGCTCGATCTCGCGACGGGCGCTGCGGGCGTCGTACGTGGCGAACCACGCCTCCACGGAGGCCAGTTCATCGGCCGTGGGGCTGTATCCGGTGTCGGGCAGAAGGGGCATACTGTCTCCCGTGGTTCATTGGTCAAGCTTGACTAGATCCTCGCTCGACAGGGTATGTCCCTTCTCTCGACTAGTCAAACTTGACTAGCTGGGCGGGCGGTGCCGCGTCATCTCCGTACGACGTCCTTGAGGAACACCATCGCGTCGTATCCGGCCAGTTGGGCCGGGTCGAGCGAGGCGTAGCCGTAGTAGGGAGACACGCGCGCGGCGGGCGGTGCGTCGGCCAGGGTGGTGGCCAGTAGGCGGGCGTCGACGACATGGCGGTCCCCCGGCAGCGCGTACAGGAGCCCCTCGACGGTGTCCGGCGGTGGAGTGTCCACCCCCTGGTGGCGGATCGTGCCCAGAGCCGTGGCCACGAAGGCGTACTCCGTGCCCAGCCGGGCGCTCACCAGCGCGCCCGCACTCCACCACTCGACCGTCGCGCCCCCCATCCGCATCGAGCTCCTGTCCCGCTGGAGATGGCTGTTGTGCGCGTGCGCCAGCGCCGGGCCCCGTTCGGCGAGGGCGAGGAGGTTGGCGGCCATCATCCGGTCCCGCAGACCGACCAGCCGCGTCATACGGCTCGATGAGGTGTCGGCCATCCAGAAGTGGTACCGCAGCAGACCCGTCGCCGTACGCCCGTACAGGCGGGCCCGGTCCCACCGGTCCCGCGAGGTCGCCGCGATCAGCTGCGGCGCCCGCTCGTCGAGCAGCGCCACCAGATCGTCGGCGAGCAGCCGCAACTCCCTGGCCTCGGGCGACCGCCCCACGGACCGGGCGGGGTCCCTCATCGCGGCGGGCTCGGTCCAGCCGTCGTCCGCGCCGAGCAGACGGTCGAGCGCCGCTTCCGTGCAGGGCAGCAGGCCCGCGTCCAACTGGGAGGCGAGACAGCGGTGGAGCGCGGTGAGGGACCGCCGGGGGCTCTCGGCGTGGGTGATCTCCAGCGGGGCGTCGAAGCCGGCGAAGCGGACCCTGTCCGGGGCGGGCCGGCCCTCGTTGAACTCGCGCATCCAGCGCACCAGTTCACGGTTGGCCGCGGACCTGGAGAGTCCGAGGTCGGGGTGGCTGAACCCGTTCGCCATGACGTCGTCGAGGGCGCCCGTGCCCTCGGTGACGTAGTCGTCCACGACGAGGCCTCTCAGACAGTCGCTCTCGATCGCGACCGTCCGGTAGCCCTCCTGCTCGACGAGCCGCCGGAAGAGGTCGTTGCGCAGGTCGAGCAGGTCCTCCTCCCGGTGGGTGGGCTCGCCCAGAGCGAGCAGCCGGGGCCGGGCCGGGAGCAGTCGCATGACGGCCGCGGCTTCGACGGCATGAACGGTGGTCTCGATGTCGGTAGCCATGCCATGAACGCTATCGGTGAACCTCCGAGTGAGACTTTCACCCGGGACCACCCGGGCCGGAGTCCCGTAACCCTCAAACGGGCCGCCCACCCCCTCTCAGACGTCCACCACCAGGACCGGCGTACGGGAGCGGCTGCAGCACAGGGTGATGTCGCGGTTCGTCCGTTGCCGGGCGGGGGACTGGAACACGTCCCGGTGGTCGGGCGTGCCCTCGATCACCCGGGTCAGACATGTACCGCACACCCCTGTTTCGCACGTCGTGCGCACCGCGACCCCGTGCTCGCGCAGCGTGTCGGCGATCGTGCGGCCCGACTCGACGCGCGCCTGCACCCCGCTGCGGGCGGCGACCACCGTGAAGGGGGTGCCCGAGTGGTCCACCTCGTTGGTGAAGTTCTCCTCGTGGACGGCCTCCTCCGGAAGGCCGGCGCGCCGGGCCGCCTCCTCCACGTGGTCCATGAAGCCCCGTGGCCCGCAGACGTAGACATGGGCCCCGGCCCCGGCCGCGCGCACGATCGCCTCGGCGTCGAAGGCGGCCGACGTCTCGGGGTCGTCGTCCGCGTACCAGGACACCCGGTCCGCGCCCGCGAGCGCGGCCAACTCGTCGGCGAACGCGAACCGGCCGCGGTCCCTCGCCCGGTGGTGGACCTCGAACGCCGCCCCGTCCGCCGCCAGTTGCCTGGCCATCGCCAGCAGAGGCGTGATGCCGATCCCGCCCGCGAACAGCACGGAACGCGGCGCCGAGCTGTCGACCGCGAAGTTGTTCTTCGGCCGGCTCATCAGCAGGAACTGCCCCGGCCGCACCCGGCTGTGGACCCGGAGCGAGCCGCCCTTGGAGTCCACCGTGCGCAGGATTCCCAGACGGTACGTGGACAGGTCGGCCGGGTCGCCGCACAGCGAGTACTGGCGTACGAGACCGGGCCCGAGGTGCAGATCGACATGGCTGCCCGCCGTGAAGGGAGGCAGAGGCGCGCCGTCGATCCGGGCCAGTTCCAGCGCCACGACATCGTCGGCGACCGGCGTCCGCCGCCGTACGACGACCTCCAGGAGCCCGTCCGCCTCCGTCGCCCCGGCATCACCGCCGTCGGTGACGTCATTCGCGTCCGTCACGCCCGTCACCTCGGCCCCGGCCGTCCCTTCGTCCGCCGCTTCCCCCGCCATCCCGTCCTTCGTTCCGGGGCTCCGCCCCTGTCCCGTTCCCATCCCGTACTCCTGCCTCCCTCGGACCCGCTCAGGCCGTCGCCGCGAGCGCGGGCTCGTCCTCCGCCGCCGCGGTGGCCGCCCTCTCGTCGTCGGGGACGAGCCGCACCCGGGCCGAGGGCACCGTCAGCCGGACGGCCGTCCCGTCGGGCAGCGCCCGGTGGCGCTCCGAGTGGCACTCGAAGGTCAGCTCGCCGACCTTCACGTGATGACGCACCCGCTCCCCCTCGAACGCGGTCGCCGTGACGACGCCCTCGAAGGAGTTGCCCGTGCTGGTGCCCGGCTCCTCCGACGCCGGGGAGATCGTGAAGTCCTCCGGGCGCATCAGCACCCGCACCCGCCCACCGGCGGCCAGGGCACAGTTGTCGACCGTGATCCTGCCCGCGTCGGACGCGATCCGCCCGAAGCCGCCGGCCACATGCTCGACCACACCGGACACAAGGTTGGGCGCGCCCACGAACCGGGCGACGAAGAGCGAGCTCGGCTGGTCGTAGATGTCCTCCGGGTGCCCGCTCTGCTCGATGTTGCCGGCCGACATCACCGTCACCACGTCGGACAGGGCCAGAGCCTCGCTCTGGTCGTGCGTCACATAGACCATGGTCACGCCGGTCTCGCGTTGCAGCCGCTTGAGTTCGAACCGCATGGACTCGCGCAGTCGCGCGTCCAGATTCGACAGCGGCTCGTCCAGCAGCACCAGCGCGGGCCGGGTCACCAGGGCGCGGGCCACCGCGAGACGCTGCTGCTGTCCGCCGGAGAGGTTGGTCGCCTGCCGGCCCGCGTAGTCCGCGAGTCCGACGGCCGCGAGCGCCTCCTCCACGCGGACGCGCTGCTCGGAGCGCGACAGCTTGTCTCCGGCGGCACGGCGCACGGTCAGCGGGAAGGCGACGTTCTTGTACACGTCCATGTGCGGCCAGATCGCGTACGACTGGAACACCATGCCCAGACCCCGGCGGTCCGGGGAGACGTTGATCCCCTTCTCGGACGAGTACATCGTGGTGCCGGAGAGCGTGATGGTGCCCCGGTCGGGGCGCTCCAGGCCGGCGATCGACCTCAGCAGCGTCGTCTTGCCGCAGCCCGACGGGCCGAGCAGGGTGTGGAACTGCCCCTGGGTGACGTCCAGGTCGATGCCGTTGAGCGCGAGGGTCCGCGGTCCGACCGTGACTCCACGGCCACGCAGTCTGCGGCTGCCCTCGGTGCCGAAATTCTTGGTGAGTCCCGCAATCGTCAGCACGACTGCCTCCTGAGTTGGTGTCGCTGATGGTGGGATCGCTCTGCGCGGGGTCGCTGTCGGGGTGTCACGCCTGAACTCACTGCACGCGCACCCCCTTCCGGCCCCCGATGAGGAACGCCAGCCCGACGAAGACGCACAGCACGAGTACGAGCAGCACCCCGATCGCGGCGACCGCCGACAGACCGCCGTTCTGGTACTCCTCCCACACCAGCACCGACACGGTCTCCCGGCCGGGGCTGTAGAGCAGGATCGTGCTCTGCAACTCCCGGAAGCCCACGATCAGTACGTAGATGAAGCCGGAGATCATGCCGGGCGCCGCGAGGGGCAGCAGGATGCGCCGTACGGTCGTCAGCCACCCGGCGCCGGAGACGTACGCCGACTCCTCCAGCTCGGGCGAGATCGAGCGCATCGACGCCGACGCGTAGCGCATGCCGTACGGCAGGAACCGCGTCATATAGGCGATCAGGATGATCCACAGGGTGGCGTAGATGGGCAGCCGCACATGGAGATAGACGAAGCCGATGGCCAGACCGAGGACCAGGCCCGGAACGATGATCGGAGCGAAGGCGACGGCGTCGAGCACTCCGCGGCCCCTGATCCGGGTGCGTACGACGAACCAGGACGTGATCGTCGCCAGGATCATCACGCCCGTCGCGGCGCCGACCGTCACCAGCACGGTGTTCTTGAACGCGATCAGGACCGACGGGTCGCCCAGGATCTCCGTGTAGTTGTCGAAGCTCATCGAGGCGAAGGCGTCGGCGCCCGGCGTCTGGTAGTACGGCAGCAGGGACGCGTAGAGCAGCACACCGAGCGGCAGCACCACCACGACGGCGAAGTACAGGACCAGGAACGCCCCGACGTACGGGCGGGCACGGCCCAGATCGGCCCGGCGCGGCTGGAACGCCTTGCCGGAGACGGTCGCCGACTGTTTGAGGCTGCCACCGGTACGGCCCGCCAGGAAGACCCCGACGCTGGCCACCACGAGCAGCAGCACCCCGAGAGCGCCGACCGCCTGGAAGTCGATGGGGTAGGTCTGGAACAGCTCGTAGATCTGGCTGGTGACGACCTGGATGTTGGCCGGGAGCCCCAGCAGCGCCGGGATCTCGAACACCTCCAGGCTCTGTACGAACAGGATCAGCCCGGCCCCGGCCAGCGCCGGTTTGGCCAGCGGGAGCGTGACCCGGCCGAGCACTTCCCAGCGCGTGGCACCGGAGGTCCGCGCGGCCTCCTCCAGCGACGGGTCCATGGCGCGGAACGCCGAGGCCATGAAGAGGAAGGCGATGGGGGCGACGTGCAGCCCCTGGACCCAGATCATCCCTTCCATGCTGAAGACGTTGAACGGCCGTACACCGAGCAGTCCGTCGGTGATCTCGTTGAAGAGCCCGATGTCCTGGCTGGAGAGAAACACCCACGACGGCGCGTAGAGGATGCTCGGCACGATGAGCGGAATGATCGACGAGACGTACACGAGCCGGCGCAGCGGCGCGTTGGTGCGCGTCGACAGATAGGCCAGGACCGTACCGAGGGCCATGCCCAGCAGGGTGGAGCCGATCGCGAAGACGACCGTGTTCCACAGGGTCGACCCGACACCGCTCTCGCCCAGGGCGCGGCTGAAGCCGCCGAAGGACAGCGAGCCGTCCTTGACGAAGGCGTCCCGGAGCAGGATGGCGAGGGGCGCCGCGACGAGATAGACGACGACCGCGGCGGTGAGCAGGAGGGCGAGCGTACGCGGCCGGGGGACGCGCGGCCTGGGGAACCGGCGCCGGGGCGGCCCGGGCGGCGCGCTCGCGAGGCGGTCCGGCGGTGTTTCGGTGAGAGTCATGACACTCCGTCCGGGATCACGGGGTCCTTGCCGGCGAGCAGGTTCCCGTAGGCCGCCGACCAGTCGGCGCCCTTGGTGAGGAGGGTCCGCCAGTCCTCGACCAGGACTTGGTCATCGTCGGGAAGCAGCGGACGGTAGCCGGGGACGGCCGAGGGGTTGGTGGGGATGCCGCTCACGTTGTGCAGCATCGGCTGCGCCTCGGTGAGGTAGAAGTCCGACCAGAGGAGGGCCGCGGCGGGGTGTGCGGCCCCCCGCATCGGTACGGCGCCGAGCACCTGAAGATTGACCGGGCCCACGACGGGCTTGTAGTCGACCGCCCCCGGGTCCCGGGCGGTGACGTAGTGCAGGAAGTCGGTGACGAACACCGAGTACTCACCGGACTTGAGCAGGTCGTGGGAGGTCAGATGGCCGCTCACCTGGCGGGAGTTGGCCGCGATCTTCTTCATCATCGTGATGAAGTCCGCCTTGCTCATGCCGTGCGAGCGGTAGTAGCGGTACACGCTCAGGTACCAGTTCTCGTCCTCCTTCTCCAGCGCGAGCTTCCCCTTCCACCGGGGTTCGGTGAAGTCGGCCAGCTCGCGCGGGGCGTCGGCCGGCTTCACCAGCCTCGTGTTGTGCACCGGCAGGGTGGCGATGAAGTAGGCGCCGACCATGAAGGGCAGCCGGGCCCGCTCGTCGACGGGGATGTCGGTGACGTACTTCCCCAGCAGCTCGCGCTGGTTGAGGATCGCCATCTCGATGTCGCTGGTCTCCACGACGTCGTTGAGGGGACGGCCCGCGTCGGACTCCTGGAGGATGCGCTGGCGCAGCGCCTCCGTCGTCGCGCGGTACACCGAGACGCTGATGCCGTACTTCTTCTCGAAGGCCGGCGCCACCTGCGCCGCGACGTTCTCGCTCGTCGTGTAGACGACGAGGCTGCCCTCCTTCTTCGCCTCCTCCACGAGCGCGTCGTGCCGGCTGTCGCCGGTCATGGCGTTGTACTTCGTGTACGCGGCGGTGTTGTCGATCGGGGAGAGCGAGGACGGGGTGCCGCAGGAACTCAGCAGCACGGCGGCCGTCGCCGCACCCACAGCGCCGAGGACACGGCTTCGCAGACGGCCCATGGAGTGCTCCGTTTCTTGTCGGTACGGGGTGCCTGGTGCCCGGTCGGCCGTGCCGGCCGGGCCGCTGCTCAACTGGTGCGACTGAGCTCGTTCTTGACGACCTGCCAGGCGGAGAGCGCGAGCAGGGGGTGCGCGCCGAGCCCGACGAGATCGTCGAAGCCGTCGCCGCGCAGCGCGGCCCGCTCCTTCTCGCCGAGGCCGCCGGCGTCGATGGTGGCGTCGCGGTCGGCGACGAACGCGTCGCGGAACTCGCCGTCGGTGATGACCCGGCGCAGGAACTTGTTGAGCGGCAGGCTCCTGGGCTCCGGGAAGCGGTAGTAGACGTAGTCGTCCTGGGCGAAGGTGTGTCCGCCGTGGCGCGGGACGGCCCCGTCGCCGACCGGTCCGCCCCGCTCGGGGGCGAGGGGCGGGGCGAACTGGATCACGCCGTGGCCGTGGTGGGACAGCTCCTGGTACGAGAGCAGCGTCCCGGGCACGTCGCCGATGATCCCCAGCATCACGAACCAGGTGAGCAGTTCGCTCTCGCCGACCTCGTCCAGATTGACCGGAGTCAGGTCGAGCAGCTCCTCGTACCGTCCGGCCGCCGCCTCCTGGATGACCCACCGGTCGAACTCGTAGTTCGGCGCGGTGTAGCGGGCGGTGCCCGGGAAGTGCGACATGCCGCCGCTCGCGATGACCGCGATCCTCTCGGGCCTGGACTCCAGGGACTTGGCGATCGCCCGGCCCAGCGCGTAGCAGCGGCGGGGGCTGGGGAGCGGCGGGAGATAGCTGTTGACGAGCAGTGGGATGACCGGGGTGTCCCGGTCGCCGAGGATGTACTCGAACGGGGTGAGGAAGGCGTGGCCCAGCTCCGCGTCCTGGGAGTAGGTCAGATCGAAGTCCTGGGCGATCACCCCCTTGAGCAGGTCGACGGCCAGGTCCGTGTGGACCTTCTTACGGCGGCTGAAGTGCGTGTACGTCGCCTCGCACTCCTCGGAGATGACGAGGGTGAAGGTCGGTACCGCTTCGAGCCAGAACGTCTCCAGATGGTCGATCCCGATCACGAGGACGGCGTCCGGCCGCGTCTCGTCCAGGACTTGGCCGAACTCCTTGAGCGCGTCCGTACTGCTGTCGAGCTTGTCGAGCTCCTCGTACGGGGGCCGGCTCAGCAACTGCGGGGCGTGCACCGCGGCTGCCGCCGCGACGATCTCTGCCATGGTGTCTCTCCTAGGGGTGTCTGTCAGCGCGGGGGAGTGATCGGGGGGATCACGGGGTCTCGTCCTCGTCGACGTAGGTGACCCCCAGCGCGGTGAGCCGCTCCCGCAGGCCGTAGAGGTCCAGGCCCAACGTGCCGGCGGCGAGCGTCGCCCGCTTCTCCGCCTCCAGGGCCTCGCGCCGGTAGGCGGCGTCCACGACGGCCGCCAGTTCCCCGGCGGGGACGATCACCACACCGTCGTCGTCGGCGACGACGACGTCCGAGGGGCGTACGTGCGCTCCGGCCGCGACGACGGGGACGTTCACCGAGCCGGGGGTGGCCTTGACCGTGCCCTGGGCGGAGACCGCCCGGGACCAGACGGGGAAGTCCATGTCGTTGAGTTCGGCCACGTCCCTGACGCCCGCCTCGATGACGAGACCGGCGACGCCCCGGCTGCGCAGCGAGGTGGCGAGCAGCTCACCGAACATGCCGTCGGTGGACTCGGACGTGGTGGTGACGACGAGTACGTCGCCGGGGCCGCACTGTTCGACGGCCGCGTGCATCATCAGGTTGTCGCCGGGGTGGCTGAGGACGGTCACCGCCGGCCCGCAGAGCCGGGCGCCCGGCCGGATACCGCGCATGTACGGCTTCATGAGACCGCGCCGGCCCATCGCCTCGTGGACGGTGGCGACCCCGAACGCGGCGAGGCGCTCGACGAGTTCGGCGGGCGGGCGGCGTCTGACCCGTACGACGACGTGGTTCATATCAGCTCCTGGGCGGTGACGGGGAAGATCCGCTGGTAGGCCTCGGCCTGCTGCGCGGAGGGGTCGCCGCCGTTGCGGACGTACTGCACGCCCCTGCGCCGCCCCAGATCGCCGTAGTAGTCGACGAGGTGGTTCTGGGCGCCCATGGCGCGCATCGCGGCGAGCTTGACGTCGGCGACGGGGGAGATGTCGAGGAGCAACTGCGGTACGAATCCGCACTGTTCGCTCTGGTGCGGCTCGAAGAGCAGGACCTGCGGCGCGCCGAGGGGCGGGTGCGGTGACGGGAGGCCGGCAGCCTGCGCGATCATCCGGCAGCGCAGCACCAGTTCATGGGTGAGCTGGTGGTCGAGGTTGTACGGGTCGCGTGCCGCGTGGGTGAGGATCACGTCCGGCCGCAGGGCGCGCATGTCCTCGACGAGCCGGGACCGGAGGCGCTCGGTGGCGACGAGGGGGTAGTCGCCGGAGTCGTAGAAGTCGATGGAGGCGCCGAGGATCTCCGCCGCGTGGGACGCCTCCTCGCGGCGGGTGCGCTTGACGCGCTCGATGTCCATGCCGGGCTGCTTCCACAGTCCCTGGGACTCGCCGCGCTCACCGTAGCTGAGGCAGCGGATATGGACGGTGCCCCCGTTCTTGGCGTGGAGGGCGGCGGCTCCGCCGGCCCGCCAGACGAAGTCGGCGGCGTGCGCGCTGACGATCAGCACGGTCCTCTGGTCGTTCTTGCCGTCGTTCACGGGTGTTCCTTTCGATGCCGGAAGAGGCGGGGCGCCCGGTGGGGCGCCGGGCCGGGGGCTCGGCCCACCGGCGCCCTGTCACAGGTCATGGGTCTGCGCGGCGAAGAGTTCGGCGGGGTCCACGAGCCTGCGGGTGATGCCCTGTTCGTGCGCGTAGCGGCAGAGGGCCGCGAGCATCGGCGCCTCCGAGACCAGCCCGCCGGGCCACGGGTCGACCGCGCCGATGGCGGGGAGTACGTCCCCGACCGCCGGCAGGACCGGCGCCCAGGGCTCGACGGCGGCCAGCGCGCGCTCGGTGACGAGCCGCTTGGCGCGTTCGAACGCGGCGTAGATGTTGAGGACCAGCCACGGGTGGCGCGCGGCGAGCGCGGACTTGATCACCACGCAGTGGGTCGCGTGCCGGAAACCGGTGGCGCTCGTGTAACGGGCGCGTTCCGCGGCGGGCGGGTCGAAGAGCCTGCGCACCCGGCCGCCGAGCCGCTCCCGGCCGGGGGAGCGGTCGATGAGATTGCTGTCGGAGAGATAGAGGAGCGAGGCGTCGAGCTCCCCGGCGGCCAGCAGGGAGCCGATGCTCTCCGAGGCGGGGACCGGCTCCACGCGTACGCCGTCGGGCGGCCGGAAACCGGTGCCGCCCGCATGGCTCCGGGCGGCGCCGCGCTCCATGAACCAGGTGATACCGCGCGGGTCAACGCCGTGCTCGTCGGCCAGCACGCCGCGGCTCCACACCGCGGACGTCTGCTGGTACTCCGGTACCCCGACGCGCCTGCCCATGAGATCGGCCGGGGTGTCCACGCCGGCGCCCGTGCGGACGATGATGTCCGTGTGGCAGACGTGCCGGGTGGTGAAGACCGGCAGCCCCACCCAGTCACCCGTGCCCCGGTCCACGTCCTGGAGCAGAGCGGACAGCGACATCTCGGAGATGTCGAAGTCCCCGAAGCGCAGCTGGCGCCAGAACATCTCGGAGGGGTGCAGAGCCGTGGCCGCCCACCGCACACCCTCGGCCGTGATCTCGCCGTCGAGCAGGGGCCCGGTCAGCGGACCGGGGTTGAGCGCGAGAGACACCTCGACGTCGCCGCCGGTCGCCGGTCGCGGCGCGGGGGTGGCCGCCACGGCTAGCTCCTCTCCCGGTCGAAGAGGACGAGGAAGTAGCCCGTCGTGGAGGAGTTGTAGATGATCGGCCGCGTGTCGCGGTAGATCCAGCCCTCCGCGGCGGCGTCGTTGAGCGCCTTCTCCATGTCGGCGCCGACGGTCTCCGGGGTCCTGCCGGTCGCACGGATGTCGACGACCTTGTATTCGAGCATGGTGTCCTGTCCTGCTTTCCTTGCCGGTTTCGCTTGCCGGTTTCCTTTGCCGGAACCGCGCCCGGGCGGGGCCGCGGCGCGCTCAGAAACGCGCCTCCCGTACGTCCTTCGACATCTCCCGCCAGTCCTCTTCGGCGTCCATGAGGATGTCGCCGGCCCGTACCGCCCGGTGCGACGCGGGATCGGAGCCGCGCGCGGGAAGGCCCGCGGCCACCTCGTCCGTCGCTTCGAGCAGCAGCCTGCGCGCGGTGGAGATCGCCAGGTCGGTCGAGCCGAGGGCCTCCCTGCTGCGGTCGACGATGCGGCCCATCCCGGTCTGGATGGCGTAGTCCTGGGTGTTCACGCCCTCGACGCCGGTGAAGGTGCGGGTCCGCTGCACCTCACGGTCGATGAGGTAGTCGTTGCCGGGGTTGCGCACCAGCCAGTGGGTGCCGTCGGCGAAGTGGCGGGGCCCGCGGCCCATCTCGTCCTCGTGCTCCTCGAACCAGCCGGGCTCCATCGGCTGCCCGGGGTCGGCGGAGTGCGCGAAGTTGTACACGGCCGTGTTCTCGTCGTCGATCGGCACCCACACATGGCCGTGGAGCACCGGGTACGGGGCCGGGTCGCCCTGCCAGGTGATGAGCCCGCCGCGGATCTGCATGAACGGCATCGCGAACTGGTAGGTCCGCAGATAGATCCGGCCACCGCCGATCCTGCGCAGGCTGGCGTAGGTGAACCCGTGGTCGGCGACGTCCACTTCGAGCCTCGGGTGGGTGTCGAGCGCGCGCAGGTGAGAGGTGTTGCTCAGATCGTTGTTGTGCGCGAACGACGAGTGGGCGGTGTCGATGCCGCCCTCGATGGCCTGGAGGTAGTTGCACGGCTCGTTGGCCTGGGAGACCCCGAGATGGGTGGCGGGCGCGCGCAGCCACTCGTAGTCGGGCGGCTCCGGCATCCGGTCGATGGGTCCCATGTACGTCCAGACGATCCCGCCCGCCTCGTGCGTCGGGTACGACAGGGTCCCGACGCGGAAACGGAACTGGGACTCCGGCGGCTCGGAAGGCGCGTCGACGCAGTTGCCGTGCACGTCGAACTTCCAGCCGTGGTACACGCAGCGCAGTCCGCACTCCTCGTTCCTGCCGAAGAACAGCGGCGCGCGCCGGTGCGGGCAGTGCGCGTCGAGCAGCCCGACGTCTCCCGCCGAGTCGCGGAACGCCACCAGGTCCTCGCCGAGCAGCCGTACCCGCACCGGCGGGCTGTCCGGCTCGGCGATGTCGGCGGCGAGCACGGCGGGTATCCAGTAGCTGCGGAAGACCTCCCCCATGGGGGTTCCCGCGGAGACCCGGGTGAGGCGTTCGTTCATCTCTGTCGTGATACGCATATCGCTCCTTCCTGGCCCCTGATCGGCACGATCAGCAGGTCAGAACGCTCAGAACTCGTCGCCGCGGTCGCCCCAGGGAAGGACCGTGGCGTGGATGACGGGCTTGGCGAGCTCCCCGGCCGTGCCGAGAACGGCGTCGTGGACGCCGTCGAGCCCGACGGTCATGGAGGACATGGCGCCGATGGCGTACCGCTCGGTGGCCATCAGCTCCAGGGCGCTCTCGACTGCCTCGTAGCTGTGTCCGCGCACTCCGCGGACGGTGAGGTACTTGCGTGAGATCTGGCCGAACCGCACACCGTCGAGCGGTTCGCGCGAGCTGACGGCCGTGACGACGGTGCCGCGCTTACGGGCCAGCGCGACGGCCTGGTTGACGGTCGCCGCGGAGCCGGCCGCCGTGTCCACGACCACGTCGGCGAGTTCGCCGCCCGTGATGCGGGAGACCTCCTCGATCACGTCGACGTCATCGGCGCAGACGGTGTGGGTGGCCCCGAGTCGGCGTGCCACCTCCAGCCGGTGGGCGTCCCTGCCCAGTCCCACGGCCACGACGGCCGCCGCGCCGGCCACATGGGAGGCGAGGACGCAGCCGAGGCCCTGCTGGCCCGGCCCGATGACCACGACGGTCTTCCCGGGCCCGGCGCCGCCCTCGCGGTAGGCCCACTCGTAACCGTTGGCGATCGGCAGCGCCATGGCGGCCAGTTCGCTCGGCACCCCGTCCGGCACCCGGTGCAGGACGGAGCGCTCGTGCAGGCTCAGATACTGGCTGAAGCCGCCCCACAGCCCCGATCCGGTCGCGAGCGGCGTCGTCCCGTAACGGAGCGCCGTGGGGTCGTGCGAGGGATCGGAGCCGAGACAGAGCCGGAACTCGGACGTCCGGCAGAACCGGCAGTGCCCGCAGGGCAGATACTCCTCCACGGCCACCCGGTCGCCCTCGGCGACACCCCAACGCCGGGCGGCCCCCGTGCCGACGGCCACGATCGTGCCGACGTTCTCGTGTCCCATGACCCGCTCGGGCAGCCCGTCGGTGTCGTAGGCGACGACGTCCGAACCACAGACCCCGGCCGCCTCCACCCTCAACAGCGCGTCGTCCTCGCCGACCCGGGGCACGGGCAGCGTACGCAGCTCGGTCGTGCGCCGGCCGGTGGTGACGGCGGCGAGGGTACTGACGGGAAGCTTCATCGGGCCTTGACTCCGGGGGATTCGAGTGTCGTAGGTCACCTGACTCGCGGCACATTAATCGTTAACAATTTTGTCGTCAAGGAGAAATTCACCGGACTTACGCATGCCTTGAACCCCTCTCTTACCTGATGGTTTGCCCTATTTCATGCGGTGTTGGAGCACTGGACAACGTCCCCATGATTGGCAACAATCCTTCTCGAAGAGTCGTTGACCATCCAGGTCGGCTCTGTCGCTCGAAGGGATGTGGGCTGTGATCTACGTGCTGGTGTCCGGTGCCTGGCACGGCGGTTGGTGCTGGGGACGCGTCGCCCCACTGCTGCGCGCCGCCGGCCACGAGGTGCACACGCCCACGCTCACCGGCGTCAGCGACCGGGCCCATCTGCTCGGCCCGCACACCGGACTGGGCACCCATGTGGAGGATGTCGTCCGGCTCCTGGACACCTACGACCTCACCGAAGTGCGTCTGGTGGGGCACAGCTACGGGGGGCAGGTCGTCGCGTCGGTCGCCGAGCTGCGTCCGGAGCGGCTCGCGGCCCGGATCCATCTGGACGGCTTCGTCCCCGAGGACGGTGAGGCCGCCATCGACCTGCTGCCGCCCCAAGTGGCCGCCCACTACCGGGAGTCGGTCCGCGACGCCGGGTTCGGCTGGCTGATCCCGCCGCGCTCGCTGACCACCCTCGGCGTCACCGACGAGGCGGACGTGGCCTGGCTGACGCCCCGTCTGACACCGCACCCCTGGGCGACGTACCTGGAACCGGTGCGGGTGGGCGCGAAGGCGGCGTCGGTGCCCGGACGGTACATCGACTGCACCGACTGGCTCGGGGTGTTCGCCCCGTTCGCGGACCGGGCCCGCGCCCTGGGCTGGGACGTCCGGCAACTGGCCACCGGACACGAGGCGATGGTGACGGCGCCGGAACAACTCGCCGCGCTGCTCATGTACGAGGGGGAAGAGGGGGACGGTTCCTGACCCGCGGCGCCCGCGGCCCCGCACGCAACTCCGAGGCAAGGAAACCGACATGGAATGGCTGGTACACACCGAGAACCGGGTCCCGGCGGAGATGACCACCGCCGAACGGGAGCGGCTACGAGCGGCGGAACGCGCCAGAGCCATGGAGCTCCGGGCCGAGGGTGTGCTCAAAAAGCTCTGGCGGACCCCGGGCCGGCCCGGCACCGTGGGCCTGTACGAATGCCGGGACGCGACGCATCTGCATGACACCCTGTCCTCGTTGCCGATGTTCCCCTGGCTGGAGGTGACGGTGGAGCCGCTCGCCACCCATCCCCAGGAGAGAGTCGCCGGCGACGGTCGTACGGCCGCGGGGCAGGCCCGTGGCACCGACGGCGCCCCGCACGGTCACGTGACGGGCGTCCCCTCGCCGGGCAGAGACGGCGGAAGAAGCGAAGGGCACGATGAGCAGCCGGTTTGAACAGGCCCAGTCCGAGTCCCGGTCCCAGACCCCCGTCGACCTCGTCGACCGGGTACGTCTGGCCATCGCGCACGGCGAACTGCTGCCGGGCCAGCACCTGGTGGAGAACGACCTCGCCACCATGTTCGACGTCTCACGCGGCGCCGTGCGCTCGGCCCTGATGGTCCTCGACTCGGACGGCCTCATCACGCGCTCGCCCAACCGGGGTGCGCGGGTCCGTCCCATCTCCATCTCCGAGGCGGTGGAGATCACCGAACTCCGCGCGGTCATCGAGGGGTTGTGCGCGGCGAAGGCCGCCCAGCGCGCCACCGCCGCTGAACGCGCCGAACTGCGGGGCCTGGACGCCCGGATGCGGGCGGCCGTCGAGGCGGGGGACACCACGGCGTACAGCAATTTCAGCGAGACGGTGCATCAGGCGATCAGAGAGATCGCCGCCCAGGCGACGGCCGTCGACGTACTGGACCGGCTCCGCTACCGCAGCGTCCGCTACCAGTTCAGCGTCGCGCGGCTGCCGGGCCGCCCCCGGCAGGGCGCCGAGGAGCACAGCGCCATCGTGAACGCGGTCGTCGCCGGCAAGGCGGACAAGGCCGAGTACGAGATGCGCTCGCACCTCGAAAGCGTGATCGGCGCGCTCTACGACCTCCAGGCCCACGGCGGCCTGTACGGCGTCCCGGGGGCACCGGAGCGGGCGGCGCCGCTCGGCCTCTCCTGACGCACCGCACCGCACCGCAACAAGTACGGGCCCGGGTCGCGAGCGAGAGGCGGCCCGGGCCCCGTTCGTCCGGGTCAGACGTCGCGCCGCCACGCGATGTCCCGGGCCGTGCGGGCGGCTCTCCTCTCCGTCTCGGTGAGGGCGCCGTTCCCCACCCCGAACAGTCCCTGGCGGAGGAACACGGCGAGCCCGTGCGCGGCACCGGCGACACGGAGCAGCAGGTCGAACGCGTCGTCCGGGTCCGGGGTCAGCCGGCGGACCACCGGCAGCAGTACGCCCGCCACCTCCTCGCCGGCCGCCGCCAGTTCGGCGAACCTCGACTTGTCCAGGCCGGCGTTGAAGGTGATGTCGAACAGGGCCGGCTCCTCGGCCGCGAAGCGGACGTACGCCGACGCGAAGGCGGCCAGTTGTTCCACGGGGTCCTCGCCGCCGCCCACGGCGACGGCGAAGCGGGCCCGCTGCTCGCGGTACCCGCGTGTGGCGAGCTCGGCCAGCAGGGTCTCCCGGTCGGCGAAGTGCTTGTACGGCGCGGCGACGCTCACGCCCGCCCGGCGGCTGGCCTCGGCGAGCGTGAAGCCGTGCGGGCCGCGCTCACCGACCAGATCGAGGGCCGCGCGTATCAGCGCGTTACGGAGATCCCCGTGATGGTGGCCGACGGGGCGCCGCGGGGCGGGAGGGTTCATGGGTTAAGGTTAACACCGCTTACTAGGTGAACATCATTAACCATGGGAGCAGCCATGACCGCCGTCCGTTTCCACCACATCAGTCTCTCGGTCGCCGATCTCTCCGCCCAGGAAGCCTGGTACGGCGATGCCTTCGGGTTCACGCGGGTGGAGGAGCGCCTGGAGATGCCGGAGGCGGGTCTGCGCACAGTCGTCCTCGCCGACGGGGAGGGCCTGCGCGTGGAGTTCGTCGAACGGCCCGGGTCGAGTCCCGCCTCGTACACCGACCCCTTCGCCGCCACCGCCGTGCAGACCTTCACGCACCTGGCCCTTCAAGTCCCCGATCTGGACGCCGCGTTCACGCGCCTGACCGCCGAGTGCGGGGCCACCCGGGTCTCGTCCCCCGGACCCGGCGTGAGCGCGGGCATGCGTTACGCGTACGTCGCCGACCCGGAGGGCAATCTGCTGGAGCTGATCGAGACGTCCTAGATCCGCCTCGGGCCGTACGCCCGTGACCTCATCCTCCCGACGGCCGGTCGTCACGGGTCTGGAACGCGAGGAGCAGAGCCGTCACACTTCCGGCCTCGGTGATCTCTCCCGTACGCACCGCCGCGACGGCCTCGGGCAGCGGACGCCACTGGACCGTCATGCCGATCTCCGCCCCGTCCCTGCGCATCGTGCCCGGCCGCAGATCGGTCGCGAGCATGAGATGGGTGCGGGCGCTGGTGACACCGGGCAGCGGATCGATCACACCGAGCGTGTCCAGACGCGCGGCGGTCAGCCCCGTCTCCTCCTCCAGCTCCCGCAGGGCGGCCCGGTGGGGATCCTGGCCGTCCGTCCCGCCGCCGGGCAGATGAACCATCCGCCGGCGCTGGAGGTAGAAGTCGTCCTCGACCAGCAGGACCTGCCCGTCGGTGTCCAGCGCCACGACCCGTACACCGTCGAAGACCGTGACGTGCTCGTACACGCCCGCCGTCCCGTCCGGTCTGCGCACGGTGTCCCGACGCACCGTCAGAAACGGTCCCCGGTGCAGTGTTTCCGTCCCCAGCCGCGTCCACCCCATGCCGGGGATTCTGTCACCGGCGCCGGCCGTGCGCCTCCCCGTCGCGCGTCAGGCGCGAAGCGCCGCGACCGCCTCGTCGAAGAGCTGAACGGCGTCGGCCGTTCCGTCGGACTCGAACCACGCGTCGACCGCCGCGTCCAGGCAGGCGAGTGCCGCCGCGACGAAGGCGCGGGCCCGGGGATCGGGCGTCGCCGAGTGGGGCAGACCGAGGCGGCGCTGTACGTCGGGGGCGAGCAGTGCCTGCCAGCGCAGATGCTTCTCCAGCTGCCTGGCCCGCAACGAGGGCACTTCGTGATACATCCGGGCGACCGTGAGCTGCTCCGCCTGGAGGCCCTTGATCGACTGGAGGGTCAGAAAGGCCGCCCGGATCGCCGCCCAGGCCGACTCCTCGGCGGGGCGCGCCTCCAGCGCGGCGCGGACCGACTCTCCCAGGGCTTCTATGTCGCCGAGGACGAGATCTTCCTTGCTGCCGAAGTAGTGGAAGAACGAGCGGCGGGAGATGCCCGACGCCGTGGCGATCTGGTCGACCGTCGTCGCCTCGAAGCCGTTCTCGGTGAAGAGACGCATCGCTGTTTCCGTGATCTCCGCCTTCACCGCACGTCGCGTGCGCTCGCGAAGGGTGGGTGGTTCGGCCATGCACTCACCCTATGTCATCCGCACTCGGTTCGCTTATTGCACTCGGTGCAAGCAACTGCTTAGGGTGCAGCCATGACTCCCATTGACTACGCCCACCAGACCACCCTTGTCACCGGCGCGAGTTCGGGCATAGGCGCGGCCTTCGCCCGCGAACTGGCGCGCCGCGGCTCCCATGTCGTCCTGGTGGCCAGACGGCTCGACCGCCTTGAGGTACTCGCGGCCGAACTCCGGGCGGCCCACGGCATCCGGGCCACCCCCGTCGCCCTCGATCTCAGCGAGCCGCGAGCGGGCCGGAGACTCGCCGCCGACCTCGCGGAGCGGGGGATCTCCGTCACCGGCCTGGTGAACAACGCCGGCTTCGCGACGGACAACACCTTCCACGGCGAGGACCCGGAACGCCTCACCGACGAGATCAACGTGAACGTGGCGAACCTCGTCGACATCACGCGCGCGTTCATCGAACCGCTGCGCGCCTCCGGGACCGGAATCCTCGTCAATGTCGCGAGCGTGGCGGCCTACACATCGAACCCGGGCATGGCGGTCTACTCGGCGGGCAAGGCGTTCGTGCTCAGCTTCACCGAGGCGCTGTGGTACGAATCCCGCCGGACGGGGCTGCGCGTCCTCTGCCTCGCCCCCGGCCTGACCCGCACCGAGTTCTTCGACACCCTCAGCGGTGGCACCTACAAGGGCAGTTACGAGACACCGGAGCAGGTCGTCCGTACCGCCATGCGTGTCCTCGACCGTGGCCGCCGCCCCAGCGTGGTCTCGGGGCGCCTCAACGCGTTCGTCGTGACCCTTCCCCGTCTCTTCACCCGACGGCGCGCGTTGATCATCGGCGGAGCGCTGTCGGCCCGATCGGGTGCCGCGCCGGTCGCCGGTCCGGCGGGGCAGCCCGTCTAGATCTCTCCCGGGGGCGAGGGTGTGTGTCGGTGTTGTCGAGACTCGTCCACATCTCGTACTCATCCGCATCGCCGGGCGTTCGGAGTCGTTGAGTCAACGACCGAGGGCGTGAAGCCCTGGGGCGTGGTGCGTCCGCCACTCCGTTCCGACTGGGAGAGTGATTTGTCGATTCCCCGTTGTCTGGCCGTAGTTCTGACCGTCGCGACCGCGGCCACCGCCTCCGCGGCCACCACTTCGTCCACCACACTCGCCGCGTCCGCGGGGTCGCCGCGGGCCACCGTCGTGAAGCTGACCAATGAGGAACGCGCCAAGGCCGGCTGTTCGGGACTGAACAGCGACGGGGCCCTCGGCCGGGCCGCGCAGCGGCACTCCACCGACATGGCCAAGAACGACTTCGTCGGCCACCGGGGCTCGCGTGGCAGCACCATGGAGACCAGGGCGGAGGACGCCGGGTACTCCGGCTGGAAGTCGCTCGCGGAGAACGTGGCGGCGGGGCAGAAGAGCCCGGCGGAGGTGGTCAGGAGCTGGATGGAGTCGCCGGACCACCGGGCCAACATCCTCAACTGCGCGCTCACGCACATAGGGGTCGGCTATGTGCGCAGGAGCGGCACCGACCACGACAAGTATTGGACGCAGGACTTCGGCGCGAAGGGCTGACGGCGCGGAGAGGTTTGGTGGGCGGACGCGGGGTTACACGGAGGGCGTACCGAACGCGGTCGCACATCGTGCACACCACGAGATTGGAAACCTCATGATTCTCCTCGGCGTCATTCTGCTCGTCATCGGCCTCGCGGTCGGCGTGTCACTCCTCACGACCATCGGTGGTGTGCTCGTCCTGATCGGCGCGCTCCTGTGGATCCTCGGAGCCACCGGTCGCGCCGTCGGTGGTCGCAAGCACTACTTCTGAGGCTCCCGAAGCCTTCCGGGCTTCCTGAGCGAGCACGTGGGAAACCGAAACAGCGTTCAACCCTCGTCGGCGGTGACGCGAGTGACGCGGGTGATGGCCTCAAGCGTCACGTCGCGGCCGTGCGGTTCACGCGCCAGCGCGCGATGGAGCGCCAAACCCTCGATGAGGGCGTCGAGTTGGCGGGCGGTGTCCGGGTCGAAGTGCCGTTCCAGGTGGATGCGGCTGCGCCGCATCCACTCATGGGTGAGTTCCCGGTACTCCGGCCGCCGGGCGGCGAGGGTGTACAGCTCCTGGGTGAGGACGAGGTCGCGCTGGGGCCCCTCCGACAGGATGTGGACGAGGTCGGCGACAGCCGCCCTGGCCTGGTCGCGGTCGGCCGGGGCGGACAGGTGGGCGTCGAAGACGGCGACGATGTGATCGGTGAACTGCCCGAAAGCCTCGCGCAGCAACTCGTCCATACCGCCGAAGTGGTACGTCATCGACCCCAGGGGCACACCGGCCCGCGCGGCGATTTTACGGTGCGAGACCCGGGCGAGGCCCTCCTCGGCGATGAGGTCGAGGGTGGCGGCGATGATACGTTCGCGGCGCCTCGGGTCGGTGTGTCCGGTGGCCATGTCGCCGCGATCAGTGGGTACGGACCGGGCGGGCGGGGCCGTCCACGGCGACGACGTGTCCCAGGTCCGTGTCCGGGTCTTGCCCGCGGTGATCCATCGGCATAGGTGCGAACGTACACCGAGGAGCCGCCGCCTTCGTACAGTTCTTGAAGTGAGGGCTGTCCCGACGGATCGGTCGGGATCACTCGGGATCGGTCGGGATCACTCCGGACCAGGGCCTCCGATCTGCCGGCCACCCCCGCCTTGGCCGTGTCACCTCGCCGTACCCGCTACGCCCGCCTTGGCCGTAGCACCCCGCCGAGCACGATCACGAGCAGTCCGGCGAGGGGCACCACCAGCAGACCCACCCGCAGACTGGTCGCGTCCGCGACGAGCCCGACAATCGGTGGCGAGAGCAGGAAACCGAGGCGCATGAGCCACGAGACGATCGTGAGCCCCGACCCCGGCTTGAGCCCCGGCAGCTCATCGGCCTCGTGCATCGCCGCGGGCACCAGCGTCGCCACCCCGAACCCGGCCGCGGCGAAACCGAGGATCGTCCCGGTCGCCGTGGGCGCGGCCAGCGCCAGGCCCATGCCGACCGCCGCGATCAGCCCGCCCGAGCGCGCGACCGTACGCTGCCCGTACCGGTCCACGAGCCTGTCGCCGATCACACGGCCCACGAACTGGGCGCCGACCAGGGCGATGTAGCCGGAGGCCGCGAGCGCCCCCGAGGCGTGCAGCGAGTCGGAGAGATACAGCGCCGCCCAGGAACTGCCGGCGTCCTCGACGAGCGCGCCAGCCGCCGCGATGAGGACGAGCGCCGCCAGCACGTACGGGGTACGCGGACGGACTCTCGTACGCTTCCCCGGCCCCGGCCCCGGCCCCGGCCCCCGCTCCCCGTCCGCACCGCCCGTCCTCTTCTCCCCGGCCGGCTCGGTGTCCGGCCCGGTCAGACAGAAGCGCAGGGCGACGCAGGCCGCGATCCCGAACACCACCGCCGATATCAGCAGATGCTGCCCCCGCGACAGTCCGAGCGCGATCGCGGCGGCGGCCATCGATCCTCCGACGACCGCGCCGATGGACCAGATGGCGTGGAAGGAGTTGATGATGGAGCGGCCGTAGCGGCGCTGGACCCGCAGCCCGTGGGCGTTCTGCGCCACATCGGTGATCGCGTCCATCGCCCCGGCCAGGAACAGCGCCGTCGCGAAGAGCACCACGGAGTCGGCCAGACCGGCGGCGAGTACGCCCACGGCGGTGCCCAGCGTGCCGATCACGGCCACGCGCCCCGACCCCAGCCGGCGGACGAGCACACCGGCGGCCAGGCCCGCCGCGATGGCGCCCGTGGGGAACGCCGCGACGGCGAGTCCGTAGGCCGCGTTGCCGATGCCGAGGTCCGCCTTGATCTGCGGAAAGCGCGGCAGGAGGTTGGCGAACAGCGCCCCGTTGGTGAAGAACAGCACAGCCACAGCCGCGCGGGCCTGCCGCTCGGCCGGGACAGGTGGGCGCAGCACGTCAACAGTCATGGGCGCGAGCGTACAGCCAGAGCGTACGAACGTACACTCCTCTGCCGGCGCGTGCCCGCTACGGCAGTCGGCGGGCTTCCACCGGGGCGGCGGCGGCGTGCAGGCGCGCCGCGTCGCGGCCGGGCGGTGCGCCGAAGAGACGGCGGTACTCACGTGTGAACTGGGACTGGCTGTCGTAACCGACCAGATGTCCCGCTCCGGCGACATCGTTCGGCTGGGCCAGCAACAGGGAGCGGGCCTCCTGGAGCCGGATGCGTTTCTGGAACTGGAGCGGGCTGGTGGCGGTGATCGTGCGGAAGTGGCGGTGGAAAGCCGAGGTGCTCATGCCCGCGAGCCGGGCGAGGTCGTCGATCCGCAGGGGCTCCGCGTAGTTGTCGCGGATCCACTGGACCGCCCGGTTGACATGGGTCAGATTGCTGTCGGGCAGCCCGATCTGGCGGATCATGCCGCCATGCGGTCCGCGGAGCAGCCGCCAGAGGATCTCCCGCTCGATCAGCGGAGCCAGTACCGGCACATCGGCGGGGTGGTCGAGCAGCCGCACCAGCCGGGTCGCCGCGTCGAGCAGTTCGGGGGAGGCCTCCCCGGTGGCGATCGCCGGCGGTACGGCGGGCCCGCGCGTACGCCGCTGGGCCGCGCCCTCCAGCAGCAACGGGGCGATCGCGCCCGGCCGTAGCGCCAGTCCCAGGCCGAGGGACGGGTGTTCGGGGGTGGCACCGAGGAAGTGGCCGCTGACCGGGAGGTCGGTGGTGACGATCAGATACTCGCCCGCCCGGTACTCGTAGACCTCGTCACCGAGCAGGAGCCGCTTGCCGCCCTGGGCCATGATCACCAGGAGCGGCTCGGCCAGTGAATGATGCGGCTCGACCGTCTCCACCCGGGACAGCAGCAGCCCGTCTATCGCCGTACCCCCGTCCGGGCGCGCGTGGGAGGCGATCAGGGTTCTGAGCTCGTCGAGCGGCGCATTGATGGTGGACATGCGTTCCACGAAAGCACTCCCGACCGAGTACGGCAAGCCTGATACAGGCGAACTCGGCAGGATCGTGCAAAGGTCGGAGCGGATCGGTCTACACCCGCGCACCCCCTGTGAGGTCCCCTGGAGGTGTTCGTTCCTGTCGCTCATCCAGCAAAGGTGGGGCTCATGTCACTCGACCACTACGTCACTCTCGGCCGCTCGGGACTCCGCGTCAGCCCGCTCGCCCTCGGCGCCATGACCTTCGGCGACGACCCGGGGAGCGCGGGGTGCGATGTCGAGGAGTCGGAGAAGATCCTGGCCTCCTACCTGGACCGGGGCGGGAATTTCATCGACACCGCGAACTTCTACGCCAACGGTCACTCGGAGAGGATCCTGGGGGACTTCTTCGCCGCGCGTCCGGGACGGCGCTCGCATGTGGTGCTGGCCTCGAAGTTCTTCTTCAACATGTTCCCGGGGGACCCCAACGGCGGCGGCGCGGGCCGGGGCTCGATCACCGCCCAGCTCGACGAGTCGCTGCGCCGACTTGGCACCGACTATCTGGACCTGTACTGGATGCACAACTGGGACCGCAGTACCCCGATCGAGGAGACCATGCGGACCCTCGACGACCTCGTACGGGCCGGCAAGATCCGCTACATCGGGTTCTCCAACACCCCCGCGTGGGTCACCGCGCAGGCACAGACCATGGCCCAGCTCAGGGCCTGGGCCCCGTTGATCGCGCTCCAGGTGGAGTACTCGCTGCTGGCCCGCACCGTGGAAGGCGAGATCGCCCCGCTGGCACAGGACCAGGGCATGGCCCTCGTGCCCTGGAGCCCGCTGAAGAACGGCTTCCTCTCCGGCAAGTACCGTCGCGGCGCCGAGGTCGTCGACTCCGCGCGCACCGCGTTCGTGGGCGGGCCCAGCGAGGAGGAGTACGCCGTCATCGACAAGGTCGCCACCGTCGCCGACGAGCTGGGCACCAGCTCCGCCGCCGTGTCCCTCGCCTGGCTGCGGGCCCGGCAGGGCACCGTCGTACCGATCCTGGGGGCCCGCCGGCTGGAGCACCTGGAGAACAACCTCGCCGCCCTCGGGACCACGCTGAGCCCGGAGCAGACGCGCCTCCTGGACGAGGTCTCCGCCCCGACGCTCGACTACCCGGCGCCCATGCACGGCGAGCCGCGCGCGATGCTCCAGTTCGCCGGGACCACCGTGGACGGCATCGAGTCCGCCGTATACCCGCCCCTGCTCCAGAGCGACGTCCGGTACTGAGCACCCCGCGTGGGCCCGCCCCGCCGCCCGCCCGTACGGCATCTCGCCGTGCGGGCCGCGCCGGGCGGCCTTACGGTCGGCGACGTGGGCGCCGCGGTCCGCCCGCCGACCTCGGAGGTGAGCCGGAACATGACGTCCACGAGCGGCAGCGACGGGAACGGCGAGCTGCGCGGTGCGGGGCGATCCGACGCGGAGCGATCCGACGCCGAGCGGTACGACGCGGAGCCCTTCCTGCCGGGTCGTGGCGGGCTACCCGCACACCGGCGGGCGGCCGCCGACTGCCACGGCTGTCCCCTCTACGAGGAAGCGACGGGCACGGTCTTCGGATCGGGTACGAGTGCGGCGCGGCTCATGCTCGTCGGC
This sequence comes from Streptomyces sp. NPDC058653, assembly GCF_042716895.1. Lineage (NCBI taxonomy): Bacteria > Bacillati > Actinomycetota > Actinomycetes > Kitasatosporales > Streptomycetaceae > Streptomyces > Streptomyces sp. NPDC058653. Next base: position 73,648 of record NZ_JBHXRM010000035.1, read on the forward strand.
GAGGAGCCCGGCGACCAGGAGGACCGGCAGGGCGAGCCGTTCGTCGGCCCGGCCGGTCATCTGCTGCGCCGGGCGCTCAGAGAGGTCGGGCTGGACGAGGAGCCGGCCTATCTCACCAACGCGGTGAAGCATTTCAAGTTCACCCGCTTCGAGCACGGTCGGCGGCGTATCCACAAACCGCCGAGCCTGCGCGAGATGACGGCCTGCCGCCCGTGGCTCGACGCCGAACTGCGCCTGGTCCGGCCCGAGATGGTGGTGGCGCTGGGTGCCATCGCCGTTCGCTCGCTGCTGGGCCCGACGTTCCGGGTGACGAAGGACCGGGGGAGCACGGTGCCGCTGCCGCCTCCCCCGGGGACGGAGCGGAAGGACGCGGAACAGGCGAGGGTCCTCATCACGCTCCATCCGTCCGCTGTTCTGCGCTCCGACGACCGAGAGGCGGCGTACGCCGGTTTTCTGGCCGACCTGCGGGTGGCGGCCGACGCGCTGCACTGAGAGCGGGGCCGGCCGGGGCCGGACCGTGCCGACCACGGCCGACCGGGCTTGGCCGCGCACAGCCGGGGCATCAGGGGTTCCACGCACCGTCGAGACTAAGGTTTTCCCATGCTCAGACCAGGCATCACCGTCATCGGCGTGACCGATCTCCCGAGGGCCGAGGAATTCTGGACGTCCGCCCTGAATCTTGTGTCCGGGCAGGAGTGGGAGAGCGACACCTGGCGGACGCTGTTCCACGCCGACGGGTCGGGCCACGCCCTCGGCCTCATGCTCAGCGAGTCGAAGCCCGAGCCGCACCCCCGGGTCCATCTGGACCTGTTCGTGGACACGACGGCCGAGCAGGAAGCCGAGGTCGAGCGTCTCGTCGCGCTCGGGGCGAGAAGAGTCGACTGGGATCTCTACCCGCCGAACGCGGATTTCGTCGTCCTCGCGGATCCCGACGACAACATCTTCTGTGTGGTCGATCTCAGCCGCGCGCCGAGCATCTGACGGCCGCCGGAGCAGGTTCACGGCGGCCGTCACATGCCATGGCGCCGAGGCCCACGCACGGGGCTCCGCGCGACCGAGCAGGCGGGGCCCGGTGCGGTTTTACGGGCCCCGGCCCCCCCCCGGGTAGAACCGGTGGGCCAAGGGGGGGGGGGTGGGTGGGGCCCCCGGGGGGGCGCCCGCCCCGACGGACCCGCACGCC
>NZ_JBHXRM010000035.1:74837-95445 GCF_042716895.1 Streptomyces sp. NPDC058653
GTGCCGATGTTCCGGCACCGGGCCCGCCCGGTCTCTCATCCGTTCGCATCCGTCGGAGGGCTTCGAAGGCTCCCCGGGGACTCACCGCTCCTCAGCTGACGCTCACGCGGGGTCGATGCGCGAGATCGTGCCGCCGAGCGCGAGCACGTACAGCTCGCGGTCGCCGCCCTGGACGAACGAGATGACCTCGCCGCCGCTGACACCCAGGTCGCCCTGGCCGGTCACCTTGCCGTTCTTGAGCTTCAGCGAGCGGACCGTGCCGTCGCAGTAGTCGCTGTACAGGTACTGCCCCCTGAGCTCCGGGATCTTGGATCCGCGGTAGACGAATCCACCGGTCACCGAGCAGCCCAGCCCCAGACGGTCGTACTCGTGCACCGGCGGGACATGGTTCGCGGGCTCCGTGCCGCCGCGGAAGGGGTGGGTGCCCTCCATCGATGCCCAGCCGTAGTTCTCGCCGCCGTCGCTCCTGGCCGATGCCCAGTCGATCTCTTCCCAGTCGCTCTGGCCGACGTCGCCGATGAACATGTCGCCCGTGCCCGCGTCGAAGGAGAAGCGCCACGGGTTGCGGAGCCCGTACGCCCAGATCTCGTCCTTCGCGTTGGGGTCGCCCACGAACGGGTTGTCCGCCGGGATCGCGTACGGCTTCGCGCCGTTCGGGTCGATCCGCAGCATCTTGCCGAGCAGCGTGTCCAGCTTCTGCCCGTTGCCGTGCGGGTCGCCGCCCGCGCCGCCGTCGCCGAGCGCGATGTAGAGGTAACCGTCGGGGCCGAACTTGATGTCGCCGCCGTTGTGGTTCTCGTACGGCTGCGTCTGGGTGATGACGGTGCGCCGGGTGTTCGGCTGGATCTTTCCGTACCGCATCGTGAACTCGTCGACGGTGCTCGTGCCTTCGAGGTCCGTGTACGAGATGTAGAAGTGCTTGAAGCCCTTGTCGAACGCGATGCCCAGCAGGCCGCGTTCGCCGTCGGTGGTGGTCTCGTCGGAGATGTCGAGGACCGGCCGTCCGAGCCCCTGTGCGCCCAAGACCCGTACGGTACCGGCGCGTTCGGCGATCCAGACCTGGCCGTCGGGGCCGGCGGCGCCCGCGATCGGATTCTGGGCGGTGGCCACTTGCGTCAGCTCGACCCCCGCCGCCTTGTGTGCGGCGGAGGGCTCGTCGGCGGAGGCTGTGGTGAGGGCGAGGGAGGCAACGAGGCAGACGGCACTGATGATCGCCGAGCTTCTGGTGCGAACTTTCACCGTGACTCCTAGAGGCGGCGAATGGGGAGGTGACCCGGCTGCTCGGGGCAGAGATCTTGGGCATCGCCCGCGCGCCAGCGTGCAACCTGGTTGTGGAGATTGTGAAGAACTGGCACTGCTGAGGCTACAGGGACGTCGACGGTTGGCCTAGACCAATGCCTCAGCCATTTACCGTCGTCCGGTTTCCGCCGCTGCCACGGATCCGGTCGGCTCAGCGCTGGATGGCCTTGGTCTCCAGGAACTCCTCCAGGCCCTGGCGGCCGTACTCGCGGCCGTTGCCGGACTGCTTGTAGCCACCGAACGGCGCGAAGGGGTTGAAGTGCGCGCCGTTGATGTCGACCTGTCCGGTGCGCATACGCCGGGCGATCGCCATCGCGTGCTCCTCCTCGCCGAAGACCGCTCCCGTGAGGCCGTAGATCGTGCTGTTGGCGATCTCGACGGCGTGGTCGTCGTCCGTATAGGGGATGACCGCCAGGACCGGTCCGAAGATCTCCTCCTGGGCGATCACCGAGTGGGGATCGACATCGGTGAAGATCGTGGGCCTGACGTACGCGCCGTCGGTCAGCCCCTCCGGCCGTCCGGGACCGCCGAGGACCAGGGTGGCGCCGTCGGCGATTCCCCGCTCGATGTAGGCGGTGACGCGCTCGCGTTGCGTCTCGGAGGCCAGCGGACCGAGCCGTACGCTCTCGTCGGCCGGGTCGCCGACCGTGTACTCGGCCGCGGCCTCCCGCAGCAGGCCCAGGATCTCTTCGTGCAGGTGGGCGGGGACGAGCATACGGCTGTACGCGCCGCAGACCTGGCCGTTGTTGGCCCAGGCGACGGCCAGCCCGCCGGTGACGGCCGCCTTGAGGTCGGCGTCCGGCAGGATGATGTTGGCGGACTTGCCGCCGAGTTCGAGGGCGACCCGCTTGACCGTCCCGGACGCCACGGCGGCGACGCGCCTGCCCGCCCGGGTCGAGCCGGTGAAGGACACCATGTCGACGCGCGGATGCGCGGCCAGCGCTTCGCCGACCACCTGTCCGGTGCCGTGCACGACGTTGAAGACCCCGGCCGGCAGCCCGGCGTCGGCCGTCACCTCGGCGAAGATCCGCGCGGCCAGCGGGGCGGTCTCGGCCGGCTTGAGGACCACGGAGTTGCCCGCGAGCAGGGCCGGGACGACCTTGGTGACGATCTGCTGGACGGGGAAGTTCCACGGCACGATCGCGGCGACCACGCCGACCGGCTCCCGCACGATCAGCGAGTTCGCGATCTCCTCGGTCCACGGGAAGCTCTCCGCGACATCGGCGAAGCTCTCGACCGCCATCGGGGGCAGGGCGATCGCCAGCGTGCCCGTCAGGGAGCGCGCGGCGCCCATCTCGGCGGTCATGGCGGCGGCGATCTCCCCGCCACGCTCCTTCAGACCGGCGGCCACGCGCCGTACGATCGCGGCGCGTTCGGCCGGGCCGGTGGCGGCCCATCCGGGGAACGCGGCGGTGGCCGCCGCGACCGCCCGGTCGACGTCGGCCGCCGAGCCGTCGGGGACAGTGGCGACGACCTCGCCGGTGGCGGGGTTGACGACCTCGATCAGGGGGCCGTCGAAGGGGACGGCGCGGCCGTCGATCCAGTGGGCGGGGGAGGGGAAGCTGAGTGCGCTGTCGGTGTTCATGACTGCGAGCGTCACAAGATCCGGGAAGCGCAACCAGGGACGGAGTGTCCGGTGATCCAGGTCACATACCGTCCCCCGACGCTACGGCCCCGGAGAAGGCAGCCGGGGAATACCCCTCACCCGAACCGTGCTGACAGGACCGGGTGATCATGCCGCGCGGCACCCCGTGACGGTGTGCCGCGTGAGCGAGAGGAGTGTGGGCGCATGGACCGCGCCGAACTGGCCGATTTCCTGCGCACCAGGCGCGAGGCGCTCCAGCCCGAGGACGTGGGCCTGCCGCGTACCCGGCGCCGGCGCACCGGCGGACTGCGCCGCGAGGAGGTCGCGGAGCTCGGCAACATGTCGACCGACTACTACTCGCGTATCGAGCAGCGGCGCGGACCGCGCCCCTCCGAGCGGATGCTCTCCGCCATCGCGCGGGCACTGCGGCTCTCCCCGGAGGAGTACGACCACCTGTTCCGCCTGGCCGGATACGCGGCCCCGCGACGGGTCGCGCCCGGCGATCGCGTCAACCCCGGCATGCTGGCGGTCCTCGACCGCATGGAGGACACTCCGGCCCAGATCTTCAACCGCCTCGGCGAGACCCTCGCCCAGAACCGGCTCTCCACCCTCCTCCTCGGCGACCAGACCCGCCACACCGGGCTCCGCCGCGCCCTGGCCTACCGCTGGTTCACCGACCCGGCGGAACGGAACCTTCTCCCACCCGAGGACCACGCCCGACACGGCCGTACGATCACCGCCCAACTCCTGGCCACCCACACCCGCGCCCCGTCCGACCCCCGCACGGCAGCCCTCGTCGGCGAACTGCTGCGCACCAGCGACGAGTTCGCCACGATCTGGCACGCCCACCCGGTCATCGGCCCCTACTGCGCCCCCAAGCACATCGATCACCCACGCATCGGCGCCCTGGAACTCCACGGCCAGACCCTGCTGGACCCGGACGACTCCCACGTCCTCACGGTCTTCACCGCACCCCCGGGCACGGAGAGCCACGAGAGGCTGAGGTCGCTCTCCACGCTCGACGACCAACTGACCGCCTCCCCGGGAGCGATGCCCTAGCCCTCCGCCGTGGTGGTAGCCCGAGGCTCCACCCGGTAGACGGCCCATGTCCTGGGTGTCTCGGAAACCCACACGGCGGTCAGTTCGGGGTACTCCTCGGACCATCGGGTGAAGATCCACAGGGCCAGGTTCTCGGCCGATGGGGAGACATCCATGACGTCGTTGAGGTGCCGGTGATCGAGGGTCTCGTCCAGCCACGTCTTGAAGCGGTCGAGGTCCCCGTAATCCCGTACGAACCCGGCCTCGGTCAAGTCGTTTGCATGCGCGGCCAGTTCCACGACCACCACATAATTGTGCCCGTGTACGCGGGCGCACTTGTGCGACGAGGGCAGCGTGTCCAGGACATGCCCGGCCGAGAAGTGGAACTGCTTGCTGATGCTGACCATGCCGGCTGCACCGAGCCTCAACTGCCCGGCGGCCGTTCCGTTGTGATCGTGCATCGCCTCACTCACCGTCCGGTTCGCCTTGTTCACCAGTTTGATCGCCGACCTGTTCCGAAGACACGGCCGACGCGACATCGAATCCCCACCGCGCGGGGCCCATGTCGCTTCTCCGGTCGAGGAGTTGGACGGCTCGGCGGGGCAGGACGAGTCCCTCACTGTCTGTACGCGGACAGCCACAGTAGAACACTCCTGCGGTCAGGGCGCGATCTTCGACCGGGCTTGGCTGATCTCTGACCCGCCGTCCGAATCACGGCCCGGGACGGCGTCGAGTTGAACTTCCGAGGTGGCGGGCGAAGCTCCGGATGTAACAGAGACTTCCTCGAACCTTCGCGGCAGTGACTTCTGCGCGGCAAATTAGGTCGGAGAGGCCGTATAAGGTTGCCACGACCTCCCTGACGAGCCTGCCGATTGGGCCCGCGCCTTTGGACTGGTAAGGCCTCCGCACAGTGCCCGCTGGTCAGACGCTGGTGTTCATTTGGGAGAGCAGGGTGGCTGAAGGTGGTCAACCTCGGTATGTGAATCACGATCGGGCTGGGCCTAACAAGCGGGCGGTATTAAAGGGTGTCGGCATCCGTAGTCCTCAGAGGTGTTGGGTTTAAGTGGCTGGCCGAATGACAGCCGAGCTTGTCGTCAGCCCGAGCGAGCAGCATGTGCGAGGCGCCCTGGCGGAGGCGCCGGCCTGGAGTGCCTACGCGGTGGATTTGCGGGGGTTGCTCAACCTGGTGATCGAGGAATGCGGAGCTGACCGTCTTGAGGTCAGTGAGTTGCTGGTCAGCGAACCGCTCCCTGACCGGTACTCGGGGCTCCGCAACGGGACGCAGGCCGACCCGGCGGAGGCGATAGATCTCGCTGAGCGGATGGCGGCTGGGTTCGGACCGTACTGCCGACTGATCACACCGGGGCGCCTTCGCGTCGAGTCGGGATGGAATGGGGCGATCCATCTCTCAATGGACCCAGCGGTAGCCAATTCGCTCACCGGGCTCGCTGGCGACAACCTGTCTCTTGAGTGGCGCGCCTCGGAACCGGATCCCGAGGAGGAGCCAAAACTTGTCGATGACGTCGTCGATGACGATTTCTGGAGCTCGGTCCGAGCGGCGGCCGATGGGCTGGTGCTCTTGTGTGAGCGCTGGGCGCACGGTGCTTACGGCTGCCGATGGTTCCGGGTGACTGCGGGAAATGTGGCGGAGGTGGCACAGGCTGTACGGCCCCGCTCCCTCCTCAGCGTTGTCGCAGACCCGGACCTGCGGGTCGACACGGGGCTGTTGGACGAAGATTTCACTGCGTTCGAAGCCCCGCTCAAGCCCGGCCAGCTCATTTACCGTGCCCACCCAGGAGGGGCCGAGAGTCTCGCCGAAGTAACGGACAGGGGATTGTCGTTCATGCTGGCGGATGTGGTCCTGGTTCGATGGTGCGCCGTGGTGCCGGATTCAGATGGCGTAGTAAGAGCGGCATGGGAGAGCCCTGTCGAGGGGTGAAGGGCGACGAGTTGCTCTCCGGCTCCTCACCCGGGCGCGGACCGAAGCGCCCGCCAAAGTCGGCTGGGCGTGGTGTGTGGGCAGAATGTGGCGGCGGTGGGGTTTCGGTGGGTCTGGTAGTGAGGGGGATGTGCCGTGCGGCGTAGGTCGTTGGTGGTTTCTGGGGGCGCCGTTGCGCTGGGGGTTGTGGGTGGTGGTGTGGTCGTCAGCCGTTTGGGGGGTGAGCCCGAGGTGGATGAGGCTTCCGCCGAACAGGCTGTCGGTGGGGTGGCCGCCGGCGTGGGGGCCGGGCTGCCCGAGCCGTACGTGGGGGTTGTCGTCCTGGATCGGGGGCGGGGCGTACGGGAGTTCGCGGAGGAGGTGCGGTCGGTTGTCGGCGGCGCGGTGGGGTTGGGGTTCGGGTTGGGGGTGTCGCTCTTCGAGGGGGCGGGCGCACAGGCTCCCCGGCAGTTGACGGTGATGCCCACCTTCGCCGGCGACCTGTTGGATCCCGAGCAGTCGCACGGCGACCTTCTCGTACGTATCACGGGGGAGGACGCTTCGGCGGTGCGGAAAGCCGTGGAGAGCGTCAAGTCCGTCGCGAGTGCGTCCGGTTGGGGCGTGCGGTGGGGGATCGACGGGTTCCGGGCCGAGAATCGGGTCGACGGCGGCCGGGGGCTCGCCCGTAATCCGTTCCACTTCACCGAGGGGTTCGGGAATCCGGAGTCCGACCGCGAGGTCGCCGACCGGGTACTCGTACGGGACGGGCAGGGGGAGCCGGAGTGGGCCGTCGGCGGGAGTTATCACGTCGTGCGGGTCATACGCTTCGCCACCGAGTTGTGGGACAAGGACACCGTCCCCGAGCAGGAGCGGATCATGGGCCGCCGTCGTGACGGGAAGTGGCTGGACGGGACACCGGTCGGGGAGGAGCCGAACTTCGCCGCCGATCCGAAGGGGCGGCAGACGCCCCTCGACTCGCACGTGAGGCTCGCCGCCCCCGACCGCCGCAACCCGCCCCCGCTCGTGCGGCGCAGCTACAGCTACGACCGGGGCGACGGTGACACAGGCATCGTCTTCAGCTGTTACCAGCGGGACTTGGCCCACGGCTTCGAAGCGGTCCAGAAGCGCCTGGCGAGCGAGGCGCTGGCGAAGTACGTCCTCACCACCGGCGGCGGCTACTTCTTCGTACCCCCGCCCGGCAACGCCTGGCTCGACGCCCTCGATTGACCGTGCGGCGAGTTCGCCACGACGACCGTCCGCGCGGTCGCGGCATCACGAACGCTGACAGATCGGGCCGGTGAGGCGGATGGGAACCCTCCTGAAGGGGCTGGCGCGAGTCCCCTGGGGCGAGTTGAGCAATGCCCAGGGATCGGCGCGGGACATCCCCGGACTGCTGTCACGAGCGGCGTGGGGCGACGACGAGACCGCCAGGCTCGCAGTGGAGGAGATCGGAGAGCGGATCTGCGCGTGGGGATTCGTGGTCTCCGAAGCGACCTCGTACACGGTGCCGTTCCTTCTTGAGCTGGTGGACGGTGTCGTCACTCGCGAGCCCCAGAGCCACGTGGACGTGTTGGAATTGCTGACGAGCATTGTCAGGGCCCGTCAGTGGAGTGCGGTGGCCGAGGCGTTCGACCCCGGACCCGGCGGTGACTACGCGCGGCAGGTGGGGTGGGAGCAGGCCTCGCACGAGGCGGTGCTGGCGGGGCGGCGTCTGATCGAAGTGCTGGCCGTATCGGTACATCCGCCCATTGCCGAGGCCGCCGCCGGCCTCCTACGGGCTTTCCAGGAGTTCCAGGAGAGAGAGCGCCACAGCCGGGGTGGGGGTTTCCCGGTTCGCCCGTCGCCGAGTGATCAGGCTGACGGCGGGAGTTGCTCACGTACCCACGCGGCGTCGGGGTTCACACGCGGCCGGCCCGCCACGACGACCGTCGGTACGGTCTCGTTCCCGTCGTTGGCGGCCCTCACCTCCGCCGCTCCCGCCGGGTCGCGCCAGATGTCGACCCAGTACAGCTCGCGGGCGCCACGGCCGAGCCGGAAGCGCAGGCGCAGACAGTACGTGCAGCCCGCCCGCCAGTAGACGACCGGCCGGCCGTCGACCGCGCTGCGGCGCTGTGCCTCCGCCGCTCCGACGGACCTCGGGAAGACCAGAGGAGAGTGCACCGCCCCGACCAGTACGAACACCAGCAAGAGGGCCCCGGCGGCCTCGGGGCTTCCGCCGAGGAACTGCGCGGTCGCGACGACCGAGCCGCAGAGCAGGAACAGCGTCGGGAGCATCCAGGCGCGCATCATGGGGCCGCAGGCTACCGTGCAATCGAAATGATCCTCGAACGAGCCCCCTCACCTGCGCGTTCTCCCGACCGGCCCCCACCGACCTGCCCCGCCCCCCGGGACCGCCGCCGCGACGGTTGCGCCGAGGGCGCACCGAGGAGTTCACTCTCGTGCGATGACTTCGCTTCAAGGAAAGACTACTCACGGTGACTGATTCGAATCTGACAACCGACCGGCGGCCAAGAGCCGGGGTCTGGTCCCTGATCCATGCCGAGCGGGCAGCGCTCGCTGATGATCTCCGGGACCTGACCGACGAGCAGTGGTCCACACGGTCGCTCTGCGATGAGCTGACCGTGCGGGAGGTGCTGGCGCATCTCACGTCGGCGGCCGGCCTCAACCCCGTACGGTGGCTGGCCGGTGTGATCCGCTGCCGATTCGACTTCGACAAGCAGGTGGCCATGCGTCTGGCCGAGCAACTGGGCGCGAGCCCGGCCGAGACCCTTGAGCGATTCCGGCGGATCGTACCGAGTACGACCAAACCTCCGGTCCCCGTTCTGGCCGTGCTGGGGGAGACGGTCGTCCACGGGCAGGACATCCGGCGCCCGCTGGGCATCCACCGGGACCATCCGGTCGAGGTTGTCGCACAGGTGGCCGAGTACTACGCCGGCACAGACCTCGTGGTGCCCGCCAAGGGACGTGTCGACGGCCTGCGACTCGTCGCGAACGACGGCCCTTTCACGACCGGCTCGGGACCGCTCGTCTCCGGTACGACCGTGGCCCTGGTGATGGCCATGACCGGACGCGCGGCGTACTGCGACGACCTTGAAGGCGAGGGTGTCGGCCTCCTCCGCGAGCGTTGCGGGAAGGTGTGACGGCGGTCGACGGCGTACGGGCCCCGCCAGGCCCGCCCCCGCTCAGCCCGACCGGTGTTCCTGTTCCTACTCCGACGCCTCCTTCTCCAGCGCCTCCTTCAGCCGTTGGAGAGTGACCTTCATCGTCCCCCGGTTGTGCGCGGCCCGGTCGTGGACGCCGGTGACGCGCGGCCCTACGAAGCGCATGAACCGTCCTCGCAGGTCGGTCCAGGTCTCCGTGACCTTCGTCGCCCTGCCGAGGTCGAGAGCCTCGAACCGGTAACTCCAGATCGAGATGCGCATACCGGAGCTACGGGTGAGGAAGGTGAACCTCTCGTCCGGATCCGCCGCGGTCACCGTGCAACTGGTCGACCAGGGACGCGCCTTGGCGGAAGACACATTGTGGCCGGTGAAGCGCATACCGACCCGCACCTCTGCGGCTCCCGCGGCCCTCTCCTCGACATCGGCGCCCGTGCACTCGGGGCTCCAGCGGCCCATCCCGGCGACGTCCGTCACCGCCGCGTACACGATGCCCGGCGCCACCGCGATCTCTATCGACTCCGACACCTGCTCGGGCACTCGCTCAAGCACTTGCTCAGCCATGCGCGTCTCTCTCCTACGGCGGCGGTCGGTACGAACCCATGCGTACGGCCGGGGCTGTCGGCCGGGAACTACGTTCCCACGTCGCGGAGTTGGGAGGGAAAGCTGACGGCAGTCTCGCACGGGCGACGAGCCCGGGGCGGCCGTCGAGAGGAGCGCACGGCGTGGAGAACGGCTTCGCTGCCTGGAGCATCGACACCAGCAGGCCGCACCCCGCGCGGATCTACGACTATCTGCTGGGCGGCAAGGACAACTACGAGGTCGACCAGGAGGCCGGCGACCAACTGGCCGTCGCCGCGCCCGAGGTGAGGATCGGCGTACGGGCCAACCGCGCCTTCCTCCAGCGCGCCGTCCGGCATGTGGTCGGCAGCGGTGTCCGGCAGATACTCGACGTGGGCACCGGACTGCCCACCTCGCCCAACGTGCACGAGACCGCCCAGGAAGTGGCGCCGGACGTGCGCATCGCGTACGTCGACAACGACCCGATCGTGAACGCGCACGCCAACGCGCTGCTCGACCGCTCCGGCGGGACAAGCATCGTGCTCGCCGACCTGCGCGACCCCGGGGCCATCCTGGACCACCCCGAGGTCCGCCGGGTCATCGACTTCGACGAGCCCGTCGCCCTGCTGCTCGTCGCGATACTCCACTTCCTCACCGACGACGAGCAGCCCGAACAGGTCGTCGCCACTCTGCGCGACGCGCTGCCGGCGGGCAGCTTCCTCGTGCTCTCGCACGCCACGGGTGACTTCGCCGACCGCAGCGATGCCCAGGCCGTCTACAACAACGCCACCGCCAGTCTGAACCTGAGGCCGCGCGCCCGGGTCGAGCGCTTCTTCGACGGCTTCGAGCTGATCGGACCGGGCCTGGCCCAGGTCCCGTTCTGGCGCCCGGACGCCCCGCCGCCGCCGGGATCGGAGACGATCGGGTTCTTCGGCGGGGTGGCACGCAAGACCCGCTGAAGGACCCACGAAGTGAGCGCCCCGCACGCCCGGAACCGGGTCCCGCGAGGATCGTTCTCCACTCGGACAGTTCGTTTCGTACGCGACAGGTACGCGACCATTCGAGGGGTTTCAGTGGCGGATCTTGCGGACTCGGTCGAGTCGATGCGGCAACTCGCCGCCGTGTGGCGGGCGATGGTGCTCGACCGCGATCCGGCCGCGGACGTACGGGACCTCCCGGGTCTCGCCGTCCGCTGGGCGGACTGCCGGTTCCCCTTCTGGAACTGCGTCACGCTGACCGAGGTCGGCGCGGACGCCGAACTCGTGGAGCGGCGTCTGCGGGAGGCGGCCGACATCATGCGCACGAAGGAGCGGCCGGGCTTCCTGTGGGTCTTCGAGGACCTGCTGGACGACGGGGCACGCGCCGTACTGGCGACGGCCGCCGGGCAGGCGCATCTCACCCATGCCTTCCCCGGCACGGGCATGGCCGGGGACCTGCTGCCCGTGCCCGAGCCGGACCATCCGGACCTGACGTTCGTCCGCGTCAGCACCGACGAGCACCTGCGCGCCTACGCGGACCTCAACTCGCGCGCGTACGGACTGGCTCCGGAGGACGGCCGCGATGGTCTGGCCGGCTCCGGGCTGTGGAGGAACGAGGTGTACGCGTATCTCGGGCTGCGGCGGGACGGAACCGCGGTGACCTGCGCCGGGACGGTGGAGGCGGAGGGCCGCCTCTTCGTCGTGCTGGTCGCCACGGACCCGAAGTGGGAGCGCAGGGGCTATGGCGAGGCGGTGACGCGCAAGGCGCTGTACGAGGGGGGCCGGGCCACCGGACTGACCCGCGCCACCCTCCACGCGACCGCCGCCGGGGCGCCGGTCTACCCCCGGATCGGCTTCCGGCCGAACTCACCCATCCACTTCTACGGCCTGAAGGGCTGACCTCCTGGGCCTCTCGGGCCCCGTGCCCCCGCACCCCGGGAGCCCTCACCGGCCCGCCGAGGCCGCTCCACTCCGGCCGCTCCCAGGCGCTCCGCGCCGCCGGGCAGGCCGGGAAGTAGGGCGGCGCCTCCCGCGTGCCACCCGTTCCACGACCGTCCTCGCCACACTCAGGCCGGCTCGCGCGCGGCCGAGGCGCGGAACTCCCGTTCGGCGAAGGCCCGGAAGGAGCCCGGCGCGCGGCCGGTGAGGCGTTCGACGGTGTCCGTGGTGCGGTCCTCCGCCCCCTCCGCGATGGAGCGGTCCATACCCGCGAGCAGCGCGGCGTACTCGGCCGGCATGACCGTCGCCAGGCGGTCGCGCATCTGCTCGTACGTCAGCTGCCGATGGCTGACCACCCTGCCCATGACCTGGGCGAGGACATCGGCGACGTCGCCGTAACTCAGCGCCTGCGGCCCGGTGATGAGCAGGTCGCTGTTCGGGGCCCGGGTACTCGTCAGCGCGTGTACGGCGACCGCCGCGATGTCGTCCGCGTCGATGAACCCGACCCGGCCCTCACCGGTGGCCGTCAGGATCTTCCCGTCCGCCCGGATGCTCCGGGCGTGCGGGCTGTCGCCGGTGAAGTTCTGCATGAACCAGGAGGGCCGCAGCACCGCCCATTCGTCGAACAGGTCCGGCAGGGCCTGGTGGATCTGCCCCGTAGAGGGTCCGCCGGCCGCGATGGCCGACGAGCTGAGCAGCACGGCGCGGCGTACGCCCGCCGTACGGGCCCGCTCCAGGAAGGGCAGCATCACAGCGGCCGGCTCCAGCGAGCCGAGCGGCGGAATGAGATACACGCGGTCCGCGCCGCGCAGGGCCTCGTCGAAGGTCGTGGGGTCGTCCCAGTCGAAGCGGACGGCCCGAGCACCGGCACCGGCGCCGGCACCAGCACCGGCGACGGGAGTGGCGGTGGCCCGCCGGCTCGCGGCCTTGGCGCCATGCCCGCCCGCGACGAGTTGGGCGACGACGCGGCTGCCGGTGGTGCCGGTGGCGCCCATGACCAGGGTCGTGCCCAAGGCGCTCATCACTTCCGGCCGGTGAAGTCGGCGGCCGGGTCCTGGACGGCAAGCGGGTTCCAGTAGTCGCGGTAGTGGGTGATGAGGCCGTCCTCGACCGTCACCACGGCGATGTAGCTCATGTCGAACGGCTGGTCCGTCTCCACCAGGCGCCCCACTCCGCGCATCTCGACCACCACGGTGTCGGAGACGGTGGTCTCGTGGATCGTCACGTCGGTGAAGTCATGGACGTCGATGTGGTCGGGGTAGCCGCGCATGTAGTCGCCGATCGCGGCCTTGCCGTCCAGCCGCTTCGGCCAGCCGTCGGGCGCGAAGGGGAATTCGAGGACCCCCTCGGCGTCCCAGAGGTCGACCCAGCCGGGGATGTTCTTGTCCAGCAGCAGTCGCAGGCCGTGGCGGTAGACGTCCGCGGGAGCCGTGTTCGCGGGAGCCGTGTTCGTGGGCATGGGCAACTCCGTCCAGTACGATGCGGACCAAGGGTCCGTTTCTGAGCCGAACGATACGGACCCCCGGTCCGCTTTGCAACTGGAGGAATCCCATGACGGAGCGCAAGCCGCGCAAGGACGCCGCCCGCAACCGGGCCGCCGCCCTCACGGCGGCCGACGGCCTCTTCGCCCACTGCGAGAGCCCGGACTCGGTCACTATGGCCGACATCGCGGCGGCGGCCGGCGTCGGCAAGGCGACCCTCTTCCGGGCCTTCGGCGACCGCACGGGCCTGATCCACGCCCTGTACCGAGCGCGCCTCGAACCGGTCGGCACCGCCATCGAGGAAGGCCCGCCGCCCCTGGGGCCGGGTGCTCCGCCGCTTCAGCGCGTACCCGCCCTCCTCGACGCGGTCCTGTGCTTCAAGCTCGACCACCGCCATCTCGCCCTTGCCCTGGAGGGCGCCGGCGGCGACAGCCCGTACCAGGCGGACCACTACCAGCGGTGGCACGGCCTGCTCCGGGCCGTGCTGGAGGAGATTCCCGGTCTGACCGACAGCGACTTCACCGCCCACGCGCTGCTCGCCGCCGTCCGTGCCGACCTGGTCGAGCACCTCGCGGGTCCGCGGGGGGTGCCTCGTGAGCGGATGAGGGAGCAGCTGGCGTCCTTCGTCGCGAAGGTCCTGGAGTCCCGTACCTCGTCCGGCACTTCCCCGGGCTGAGGGCCTCAGGACCCGTCGCCGTCCAGGAGTTGTCGCATCGCGGTGGCGCTGTCCTGGAAGGAGTCACGTCTGCGGTGGGGGCCGCATCCCTGGACCAGGCGGGCGTAGTCGGCCGCGGCGGCGGCGATACGGTCGCGCAGGACCGCTCCGTCCGACTGGGTGCCGAAATCGTCCGTGGCGGCGTACACACCCCGCGAGGACACCAGGGCGTGCAGATAGGAGAACATCGGCCGGAGCGCGTGTTCGAGAACGAGAGAGTGCCGCTCGGTGCCGCCGGTGGCGCCCATGAGGATGGGCATGTCGGACAGCGTCTCCTCCGGGAGGACGTCGAAGAAGGACTTGAACAGACCGCTGAAGGAAGCGTTGAAGGCCGGGGTGACCGCGACGACCCCGTCGGCGTCGGCGACCGTGTCGAAGGCCTTCTCCAGCGGCGCGGACGGGAATCCGCTGAACATCGCGTCGATGATGGCGTGTCCCAGCGGACGCAGCTCGACGAACGAGGACTCGACCGCGATTCCGGCACCGGCGAGTTCCGTGCGTACCGCCGCCTCCAGCCGGTTGGCGAGCATGCGCGTCGAGGAGGGCTCCCGCAGCCCGCCGGTGATGATCGTGAGTTTGGTCGTCACGCCGTCCAACCTCCAACTCGTGTCAGGGCTCGGTGGGTTACGGCTCGGCGGTGCTGCTCGTCGCGTCCTCGGGGGCCACGGAATCCGGGGCGTTCCCACCGTCCCTCGCGTCGCGTTCGCGCAGAAGCGACTGGTGCGTGGGAGCGGCCGGCGCGTCGGGGGACCGGCCGACGGCGAACTCCTCGCGGAGCACCGGCACCACCTCTTCGCCCAGGAGGTCGAGCTGTTCGAGCACCGTCTTGAGCGGCAGCCCCGCGTGGTCGAGGAGGAACAACTGGCGCTGGTAGTCGCCCGCGTACTCCCGGAAGCCGAGCGTCTTGTCGATCACCTGCTGCGGCGACCCGACCGTCAGCGGCGTGAGCGAGGTGAACTCCTCCAGGGAGGGACCGTGCCCGTACACCGGCGCGTTGTCGAAGTAGGGCCTGAACTCCCTTACGGCGTCCTGGCTGTTGCGGCGCATGAACACCTGTCCGCCCAGACCGACGACGGCGGTCTCCGGCGCGCCGTGGCCGTAGTGCGCGAAGCGCTGCCGGTACATGTCCACCATGGTCCGCGTGTGCGACGAGGGCCAGAAGATGTGGTTGGCGAAGAACCCGTCGCCGTAGTACGCGGCGAGTTCCGCCACCTCGGGCGTGCGGATGGAGCCGTGCCATACGAACGGGGGGATGCCGTCCAGCGGGCGCGGAGCGAGCGTGAAGCCCTGGAGCGGCGAGCGCAGCTTGCCCTCCCAGTCGACCACCTCCTCGCGCCACAGCCGGCGCAGCAGGCCGTAGTGCTCGACGGTCAGAGGGATGGCCTTACGGATGTCCTGACCGAACCACGGATAGACCGGCCCGGTGTTCCCGCGCCCGAGCATCAGGTCGGTCCGTCCGCCGGACAGATGCTGCAGGACGCTGAAGTCCTCGGCGATCTTGACGGGGTCGTTGGTGGTGATCAGCGTGGTCGACGTGGACAGGATGATCCGTTCGGTCTGTCCGGCGACATAGCCCAGCAGGGTCGTGGGTGAGGACGGCACGAACGGCGGGTTGTGGTGCTCACCCGTGGCGAAGACGTCGAGACCGACCTCCTCCGCCTTACGGGCGATGGCGACGGTGGCCCGGATGCGTTCCGCCTCGGTGGGGGCCGTGCCGGTGGTGGGGTCGGGGGTCACGTCACCCACGGTGAAGATTCCGAACTGCATGCCGGTCGTCATGTCGCTGACACCTCTCGGCTCGCGCGGGGCGTCCGCGTGGCCCCCACGGGCGGCGGCGGCCACGGCATTCCGCTGGGGCACCCCGCCACCGGGTCGCGGCAGGAAGCACCCGCCTCCGTGGCCTCATGAACCACTTCATAACTACCCAAGAGGGCTCACGCCGAATCCGGACAATCCAGGCATGCGTCGGACCGGTGAGATCTCTCGCCGCGAGAAGTCGCAGGTCACGCGGGCGCATTGCCGGGACGATTCCGTCTGATGCATGATCCTTTCCTCGGGAGAGGCGATCTGGGGTGTGCGTCAGCGCGACAACCGATCCATGAAGCGGGAGCACGGGAGACAGCATGAGATTCGACAACCACCGCGTCGTCATCACATCCGCCGGTCGCGACTTCGGGCGGACCCTGGCGATCCGGCTCGCGGACCTCGGCGCCGAGGTCTTTCTCTCCGCCCGCGGTCTCGCCGCCGCCGAACGGGTCCGCGACGAGTTCCGCGACCGTGGTCACGAGCGCGTACACGCCTTCACCTGCGATCTGACGGACCCCGCCTCCATCCGCGAGTTCGCCTCCGCCGTCGCGCGGCGTACGGACCGTGTCGACGTGCTCGTCAACAACGGCTCCCGCTACCTCGAAGGCCCGGACCTGCTGTCCGCGACCGACGCCGATGTCGTCGACACGATGGCCTCCGGTGGCACCGGCACGGTCCTGGCCGTGAAGAACTTCCTCCCTCTCCTGCTCAACTCGGACAAGCCCGATGTCGTGACGATGGTTTCCGCCTGCGGAACGCCGGGCCACCACCGGTCGGACGCGCACGACGCCTTCTACGCGGCCAAGAGCGCCCAGGCGGGGTTCACCGAGATCCTCTCCAGGCGCCTGCGGCCCCAGGGGGTCCGGGTGATATCGCTCTACCCGCCCGACTTCGACAACGCCGACCCGCTCACCGAGGAGTGGGACAGCGCTCCGCGCCAGTCCACGGACAACCTCACCGCGCAGTCACTGGTGGAGTGCGTCCTTTTCGCGGTCACCCAGCCGCGCGACTGCTTCATCAAGGCGTTCCACTTCGAACAGGTCTGAACGGCGGCGAGTCCGACCTGGCCGTGGAAGCGGGGCGAAGGTTCCTACCGCGTGCGTCGCAGCTGGGCCGAGAGATGGTGCTGGAGCGGCTGGCCCACCGCCGCGAGGTCGTGGACGAACGTGAGCGTGTCGTCGTCGGTCAGGGTGTAGCGACGCCGGGTCGCGTCGACCTCCTTGGCCGTGGGAGTGCGGGCGACCTCGTGGGTGGAGAGATCGACCGTGCCGTCCGCCGCCAGGCCCACCGAGATCTCCGCGATACCGGTGGGCTGGGTGATCAGCGCCTCCACCCGGCCCTCCGGCTGGAGCCGCCACCAGCCGCTCTCCCGCGCCGACGGCCGTAGCGGTGCCTCGTCCGCGTCGAGCAGCCAGGCCCTGGTCTCGTAACGGAGGAACGGGCGGCCGTCGTGGCTGAAGGTGATCTCCTGCGCGTAGCTGAAATCCCCGGCGAGCGTGGGGTACTCGCCGCGTCCCCGGCCACTCCAGCTGCCCAGGAGTCCGAGCACGGGCGCGAGCAGGGGGTGCGGCGCGGGCGCCTCGTCCGCCCGGTGGCCGTCGGGGTACGGGTGCTCTGGTGCGAGGTCGAACACGGTGCGCGCTCCTGGGGTCGGGGCCGGTGCCGGTCGAAGCCTAGGCGGTGCCCGCCACGGCGCCGACGCGACCGGTCCCGCACCGTCCATACGTTCCATTTACGACGTTTCGGAGCGATGAGGAGGAAAATGGCAGATGTAGAGATGTGATGGAGGCGAGAGATGACCCAAACCCGCTACACCAAGGACCGCGGTCTGACGACACGCATGGTGACCACCATGTTCCTGATCGGTCTGCTGTACGTGGTCCTCGTCGGTGTGCTGCTCGCCGTGCTGGGGAAGTTCTGGCCGGTGATCCTGATCGTGGCCGGTGGTCTGTTCATCGCGCAGTTCTGGTTCAGTGACAAGATCGCCGCCTTCGGCATGGGCGCGCGCGAGGTCACCCCGGAGCAGGCACCCGAGCTGCACGGCGCCGTGGACCGTATCTGCGCGCTGGCCGATATGCCGAAGCCGAAGGTGGCGATAGCGAACAGCGACATACCCAACGCGTTCGCCACCGGCCGGAGCGAACGCAGCGCACTCGTCTGCGCCACCACCGGCCTGCTGCGCAGACTGGAACCGGAGGAGCTGGAGGGTGTCCTCGCCCACGAGATGTCCCACGTCGCGCACCGCGACGTGGCCGTCATGACCATCGCGTCGTTCCTGGGCGTGCTGGCGGGCCTGCTGACCCGGATCGCGCTCTACAGCGGACTGTCGAGGAATGCCAGCAATGCCGGCCCCGCCGGTCTCGCGATCCTGCTGATCCCGCTGGTCAGCGCGGTGGTGTACGTCATCGGCTTCCTGCTCACCCGGTTGCTCTCCCGCTACCGCGAGCTCTCCGCCGACCGTACGGCCGCACTGCTCACCGGACGGCCGTCGGCACTGGCGTCGGCACTGACCAAGGTCGACAGCCAGATGGCACGGATCCCGACGAGGGACCTGCGGAAGGCGGAGCCGTACAACGCCTTCTTCTTCGTCCCGGCCTTCTCCTCCCGCGAGAGCCTCGGGCGCCTGCTCTCCTCGCACCCGACCCTCCAGCAGAGGCTGGACCAGCTGGGCCGGATGTCCGCCGAGCTCGCCCGTCCGTGAGGCGCCCGTGAACCGACCGTGAAACGCGCGTCGACCGGCTGTCGACCGACTGTCGAGCGACCGCGACTCGCCGTCGCCCCAGCCGTCCCGTACGGCCCGAGCCTCCCGCCCGAGCCGTACGCGTCTGTCCGATCACCGTGAGGAGCTGATCCCGTGGGTCTTCTCGACACCATCCTCGGCAGGAGCAAACCGGTCCGGCCCGATCTCGACCAGCTCTTCGCGCTGCCGTCGGCCGCGCTGACCCTTGAAGCCGGGGCCGGTTATCTGCCCACCGGCCTCGGCTCGGTCTGTTTCGCCGGTGTCGAGGGCGGCGGCTTCGCCCGCATCCGCCGGGACGTACAGGAACTGCTCGACGCGGACACGGGCGAGGGCGGGGTCCCGGTGGAGTTCAGCCAGGACGCGTACGGGTACACCTGGCTGCTCGCACGCCAGGCGCCCGACGACACGGCCGCGCTGGTCAACGATCTGCACGCGGTCAACACGCTGCTCCAGGAGGGCGGGTTCGGCCCGCAGCTCCTCTGCTCGCTGATGAGTTTCCGTGACGCCGAGCAGCGTCCTCTCGCCCTCGTCTACCTCTACAAGCGCGGCACCTTCTACCCCTTCGCGCCCCGGCCCGGCACCGCCGAGAAACGGGACAACCAGCGAGAGCTCCAGGTCAGGGCGGTCATCGGGGACGATCTACGGATCGAGTCCGACCTCGCCCGCTGGTTCCCCGTCTGGGGCGCGCCGGGGCTCTGACTCCCGAGAGCTCCAGAGAGCTCCCGAGAGACGCCTTCAGGCCGTACGGCAGTCGAGCAGGGCACCGCTGGAGTCCGGGGCGGTGGTCGCCGGGGTCGCCGGGGCGCGCATCCGCTCGCGGTACTCCCGTGCTCTCCCCATCACCTCGTCGAGAGTCTCTCTGGTGCGCGTGAGGTCCTCGATGTGCGCCGAGAGGCGTTCACGTTCCTGTTCCATCCGCTCCAGCGCCGCGTCGGAGTTCACCTCGCTGGGCGCGTCGACGCAGGGCAGCAGTTCGGAGATCGTCCGGCTGGAGAGCCCCGCCGCGTACAGCATCTGGATGAAGGCGACCCGCTCGACCTCGCTCTCCGTGTAGTGCCGCTGCCCACTGGGGCTGCGGGTACTGGCGAGCAGTCCCTGCTCCTCGTAGTAGCGCACCGATCTGACGCTGACTCCGGCGCGTGAGGCGAGTTCACCGATCCGCACAAGGCCCTCCCGCTGCTGTCCTGTGTCCTGCGTCACAAGGCTTGCCTCTGACGTCGATGTGAGGTTTTAGCGTAACCGCAGTGCTCGAGATCCGGGTACCGCGCACCGCGCATCGCGAAGGAGTCCTCACGTGACGACCCTCTTCACCAGCTATCGGCTCGGCGGCCTCACCCTTCCCAACAGGCTGGTCATGGCGCCTATGACCAGGGTTCGCGCCGCCGCCGGCGGTCTGGCGACACCGTCGATGGCGGCCTACTACGCCCAGCGGGCCACGGCCGGGCTGATCGTGAGCGAAGGGGTGCAGCCGAGCGTGATCGGGCAGTCCAACCCGGGCACCCCCGGACTCCACACCGACGCGCAGGTCGCCGCGTGGCGGCCGGTGACCGCCGCCGTCCACGCCAACGGCGGACGGATCTTCGCGCAGCTCATGCACGGTGGACGGGTCTCGCACCCCGACACCATGGGCAGCCGGCCCGTCGGTCCCTCCGCCGTCCCCGCCGTCGGGGACGTGTTCACGCCGACCGGGCCCCAGCCCGCCCCGCTGCCGCGCGCGCTGGAGACCGCCGAGGTGCCCGAGCACGCGGCGTCGTACGCGCTGGCCGCCCGCCGCGCCACCGACGCCGGCTTCGACGGTGTGGAACTGCACGGCGCCAACGGCTACTTGATCTCGCAGTTCCTCTCCTCCAACGCCAACCTGCGCACGGACGCCTACGGAGGCCCGGTGGCCAACCGGATCAGATTCGCCGTCGAGGCCGCGGCCGCCACCGCCGATGCCGTCGGCGGGCACCGCACCGGCATCCGGCTCTCACCGGGCGGGACCTTCTGGGGGGTCGAGGAGACGGAGATCCGTGAGCTGTACTCGGCGCTGCTGGGCCAACTGGCCCAACTCGACCTGGCATACGTCCATATTGAGGCCACCACCGACGACGACGTACTGGTCGCCCTGCGCCGCGCCTGGCCGGGCACTCTCATCATGAACCCCACCCTCCCCATGGGACCCAAGCAGACCGGCAAGGACGACGCCGACCGCTGGCTGGGGCTGGGCGCCGACCTCGTCAGCTTCGGCCGCGCCTTCATCGCCAACCCCGACCTCGTCGAGCGGCTGCGGGTGGGACTGCCCCTCGCACCTGTCGACGAGGCGACGTACTACCAGGGCGGCGACGTCGGTTATCTGACCTACCCGGCGCACGAGTACGCGGCCGCCTGACACGCCCGCAGGGGTTTCCC
>NZ_JBHXRM010000036.1:0-36524 GCF_042716895.1 Streptomyces sp. NPDC058653
AGACGCACCGCCCCCCCCCCCTACCACTCGGGGGCCCCCGGGCCACCCCCCCGGGGGGGCCCCCTTCTTGTGTCTCTGGTGTGCCCGGCCTGGCCGGTCGCTCAGCGGCCGAGGGTCACCGGCAGCGAGGTGTAGCCGGTGAGACCCATGATGGCGCGGCGCCCGGGGGTGCCGGCCAGCTCCATGGTCGAGAAGGTGTCGATCAGCTTCGGGAAGAGATCGGCGGCCTCCATACGGGCGAGGCTGCCACCGAAGCAGAAGTGGCCACCGGCGCTGAAGCTCAGGTGGGTGCCGTTGTCACGGGTCAGGTCCAGACGGTGCGGGTCCGGGAACCTCGCCGGGTCACGGTTGGCGGCGGAGAGCAGCGCCAGGACGAGAACGCCCTCGGGGATGTCGGTGCCGCCGATGGTGATGGGGCGGGTGGTGAGACGGCTCGACGCCGTGGTGTGGGCGGTGTGACGGAGCAGCTCCTCGACGGCGGTCGGGGTGATGCTCTTGTCCGTACGCCAGTGCTTCAGCTCGTCGGGGTGCTCGATGAGCGCGAGCACGCCCGTGGCGATGAGGTTGGTGGTGGCCGCGAAGCCGGCGGTGAACAGGAAGAGGATGAGCGCCATCAGCTCCTCCTCGTCCAGCTTCCCGTTGGAGGCCTCCTGGACGAGCGAGGACATCAGGTCGTCCTTGGGCTCCGCGCGGCACGCCTTGATGACGTCGCGGAAGTAGCCGGTCAGCTCCTCGGCCGCGGCGTCGGCCGCGGCGAGGTCCTCATCGGTGTAGATGCCGGAGAAGACGCGCGACCAGTCGTCGGCCAGCTCCCAGGTGCGCTTGCCGTCCTCGTAAGGGAGACCGAGCATGTCGCTGATGACCGCGACGGGGAACGGCATGGCCAGCAGATCGACGATGTCGACCGGCTGCCCGCCCTCGGACTTCTCGATGAGGTCGTTGATCAGCTCGTCGGTGCGCTTCTCCACCGCGGGCTGCATCTTCTTGATCTTGCTGGGGGTGAAGACGCGGCTGGCCAGTCCACGGACCCGGCCGTGGTCGGGCGCGTTGAGCGTGACCATCGAGTTCAGGTACATGCGTATGGAGATGTGCTCGGACCAGTCCGGGCGCATCTGCGCGGCGGCGCGGGCGCCGCTGTGGACGTCGGGCATCTTCAGCAGCGCGGTCACTTCCTCGTAACCGGACAGCGCGTAGATGCCGAGCGAGGACTTGTGCACCCGGTTGACCGACTGCAGCGTCTCGTAGATGGGGAACGGGTCGTCGGGGAAGGGCGGCGAGAGCAGCTTCATCAACGCCTCGTCGGCCTGCTGGGTCGTAGGCGTCGCTTCGGTGGTCACGTGGAGGTTCTCCTCGTTATGGGTGGTGTTTCCGGTCCGGCGCGCTACTACTGCGCGGACCGCGTGTCCAGCTCGTCGTCGAGGACGTCGAACAGCTCATCGGCCGAGAGCGAACCGAGTTCGGCCTCCTCGCCCTCTTCCGGCCTGTGGGTCTCGGTCCAGCCGGCCGCCAGCGCGCGCAGCCGTTCGGCGACGCGGCCGTACGTCTCCTCGTTGGGCGTCACGGACGCCAACGCGGCCTCCAGACGGGCCAGTTCCGCCTCCAGCGGTGACACGGCGGCCTCCTGGTCGCCGCTCAGCTGTTCGCGCAGGGACTCGGCAACGTCCGCCGGGGTCGGATAGTCGAACACCAGGGTGGCCGGCAGCTTCAGCCCGGTCGCCGAACGCAGGGTGTTACGCAGCTCGACCGCCGTGAGCGAGTCGAATCCGAGGTCCTTGAACGCCCGGTCGGAGCGGACCGCGTCCACACCGTCGTGACCGAGCACCGCCGCCACATGCGTCCGCACCAGCTCGACCAGGATGCTGTCGCGCTCGGCCTCGTCGGCCGCGCCCGCCAGGGTCCGGCGCAGTCCCGCGCCGCCGTCCCCGCCGCCTGCCGCGCCCGCTCCCCCGGCGCGTTTGCGCGACGTGGGCACAAGACCACGCAGCAGCACCGGCAGTTGGTCGGCGGCGCGGTTGCGCAGGGCGCCGGTGTCCAGGCGGAACGGCGCCAGGGCGGGCTCCCCCGTACGCAGCGCGTCGTCCAGCAGCGCCAGCCCCTCCTCCTGGGAGAGCGGGGGCAGGCCCATACGGAGCATGCGCTTGCGGTCGGCGTCGGCCAGCTCGCCCAGCCCGGTGTCCGCCTCCCACAGGCCGAAGGCCAGGGACGTCACCGGCAGACCGGCCTGGTGGCGGTGGCGGGCGAGCGCGTCCAGGAACACGTTCGCCGCGGCGTAGTTGCCCTGCCCCGCCGCGAGCAGCAGGCCGCCCATCGAGGAGAACAGGACGAACGCCGACAGGTCGCGGTCGGCCGTCAGCTCGTGCAGATGCCAGGCGCCGTCCACCTTGGGCCGCAGGACCGTGGCCATGCGCTCCGGTGTCAGCCCGCGGACCAGGCCGTTGTCCACGACGCCGGCCGCGTGGACGACCGCCCCGACGGGGTGCCGGTCGAACACCCCGGCCAGCGCGGCGCGGTCGGCCACGTCGCACGCCTCGATGTCCACCCGGGCCCCGTGGGCGGTGAGTTCCTCGCGCAGTTCGGCGGCGCCGGGCGCGCTCTCGCCCCGACGGCTGGTCAGGACGAGGTGCCGGATGCCCTGTGCGGTCACCAGATGGCGGGCGACGATCGCGCCGAGCCCGCTGGTGCCGCCGGTGATCAGCACCGTCGGCGCCGACTCCCACGGGTTCCGCTCCGTCTCGACCGCGGCGGCCGGGACACGGGTCAGTACGGGTACGAGCAGCTCACCGCCCCGGACCGCCACCTCGGGCTCGTCGACGAAGGGCGGAACGGTGGCGCCGTCGCCCAGGTCGAGCAGCAGGAAGCGGCCGGGGTTCTCGGCCGCCGCGGCCCGGACCAGGCCCCAGACGGGCGCCTGGCTCAGATCGACGTCCTCGCCCTCCATCGGCACCGCGCGACGGGTGACGACGGCGAGCTTCTCCTCGCTCCTGCCCTTGTCGGCGAGCCACTCGTGGATACGCGCCAGTACCTGGTTGGCGACGGCGTGCGCCGCCTCGGGGGTGTCCCCGTCGGCGCGCGGAACCTCGTACACCACGACGGGTGTCTCCAGCGCGGCCGCCCCGGACGCCTTGGTCCAGGTGACGGTGAACAGCGACTCACGGTGGTCGCCGTCGGCGCGCAGCTGCTCCACCGATACGGGGCGCGAGGTCAGGCTCGCGACCGAGAGCACGGGCGCGCCGGTCCGGTCGGCGACCAGGACGTCGGTCCCGTCGCCCCCTTCCGGGTTCGACAGACGCACGCGCAGCGCCGAGGCGCCGGCCTGGTGGAGTGTGACACCGTTCCAGGAGAACGGCAGCTCCGGGGCGTCGGTGGGGGCGCCTTCCTCGATGAGGCCCACGTGCATCGCCGCGTCCAGCAGCGCCGGATGCAGGCCGAAGCGGGCGGCGTCCGCCCCCTCCGGGAGCGAGACCTCGGCGTACACGACGCCGTCGCTGTCGCGCCAGGCCGCCTTGAGCCCCTGGAAGGTGGGGCCGTAGTCGTACCCACGTGCGAGGAGCCGCTCGTAGGCGCCGTCGACCGGAAGCGATGTGGCTCCGATCGGCGGCCACTGGGTCAGGTCGGAGGAAGGGGCCGCGTCCGACGGGGTGAGGGAACCGGCCGCGTTGCGGGTCCAGTTCTCGTCGTCCAGGGAGGAGTAGATCTCGACGGTCCGTGCGTCGGAGTCGTCGGGGCCGCCGACCAGTACGCGGACGGCTACCGCGCCCTTCTCGGGAACGACGAGGGGCGCCGCGAGGGTCAGCTCCTCGATCGTCCCGCAGTCCACCTGCCGGCCTGCTTGGAGGGCCAGTTCGACCAGTCCGGTGCCGGGCAGCAGCAGGGTGCCCAGTACGTCGTGGTCGGCGAGCCAGGGGTGGGTGTCGAGGGAGAGACGGCCGGTGAACACCACACCGCCGGTGTCCGGCAGCACGATCCCCGACGTCAGCAACGGGTGGTCCACGGCGTCCGCGCCGGCCGTCGCCTTGGACTGCTCGATGAGCCAGTAGCGCTTGCGCTGGAAGGGATACGTCGGCAGATCCACCCGTCGGGCGCCACGGCCGTCGAACACCCTGTCCCAGTCGACCCGCACACCCGCGGCGAAGAGACGGCCCACACCCGCGAACAGCGCCTCCACCTCAGGACGGTCACGACGCAGCGTCGCCGCCAGCGTCCCCTCGGCACTCTGTCCTGCCATCGCCGTCAGCACACCGTCCGGCCCGATCTCCAGGAACCGCGTCACACCCTCGTCCTGCAACACCCGCACATCGTCGGCGAACCGCACCGCACCACGAACGTGTGCGACCCAGTAGTCCGCGGACGCCACATCCCGTACGAGACGAAGCACCGGCTCGGAGTAGGTGATGCTCTCGGCGACCTTGCGGAAGTCGTCCAGCATCGGGTCCATCAACGGCGAGTGGAAGGCGTGCGACACCGTCAGCCGGCTCCGCTTGCGGTCCGTGAACCGCTCCGCGACCGCCGTGACCTCCGCCTCGACACCCGAAATCACCACCGACGACGGACTGTTCACCGCCGCGACACCCACACCCCCGGTCAGGAAAGGCGTGACCTCCTCCTCGGTGGCC
This sequence comes from Streptomyces sp. NPDC058653, assembly GCF_042716895.1. Lineage (NCBI taxonomy): Bacteria > Bacillati > Actinomycetota > Actinomycetes > Kitasatosporales > Streptomycetaceae > Streptomyces > Streptomyces sp. NPDC058653. The sequence goes on from NZ_JBHXRM010000036.1 coordinate 4,614, forward strand.
TGGATCGCCACCATCGCCCCACCCGCCGGCAACGCCTGCATCAACCGCCCACGCGCCGAGATCAAACGGCCCGCATCCTCCAGACCGAACACCCCCGCCACATGCGCCGCCGCCAGCTCACCGATCGAATGACCCACCAGGAAGTCCGGCCTGATCCCCCACGACTCCACCAGCCGGAACAACGCCACCTCAAGCGCGAAGATCGCCGGCTGCGTGAACTCCGTACGGCTCAGAGCCTCTTCGTCCTCGCCCCACATGACCTCACGCACCGCGGGGTCGAGAACAGCACACACCTCGTCAAAGGCCGTCGCGAAAACCGGGAACGTCTCGTACAGCTCACGCCCCATACCCAGACGCTGACTCCCCTGCCCCGTGAACAGGAACGCCACCTTGCCGACACCGGTCTCAGCTGTAACCGTCTCGGACCCGATGAGTACGGCGCGGTGTTCGAGTGCGGCCCGGCCCGTCGCGGCGGAGTACGCCACGTCGAGCGCGTCCCCCTCCGCCACCCGGGCGCCGAAGAGCCCGATCTGCGCCTCCAGGGCCGCCGGCGTCTTCGCCGACACCACCACCGGCGCCACCGGCAACTCCCGCCGCTCCACCGCCTCTTCCTCGACCGGAGCGACCTCCTCGACGATGACGTGCGCGTTCGTACCGCTGATGCCGAAGGAGGAGATGGCGGCGCGGCGCGGGCGGCCGACGTCCGGCCAGTCGCGTGCCTCGGTCAGCAGCCGTACGTCACCGGCCTCCCAGTCCACCTGGCGGGTCGGCTCCTCCACGTGCAGCGTCTGGGGCAGCCTGCCGTGGCGCATCGCCTGGACCATCTTGATGATCCCCGCGACACCCGCGGCGGCCTGCGTGTGGCCGATGTTCGACTTGATCGACCCCAGCCACAACGGGCGGCCCTCGGGGCGCCCCTGGCCATAGGTGGCGAAGAGGGCCTGGGCCTCGATCGGGTCACCCAGCGTCGTGCCGGTGCCGTGCGCCTCGACGGCGTCCACATCGGCCGCCGCCAGGCCCGCGTTGGCCAGGGCCTGCTTGATCACGCGCCGCTGCGACGGGCCGTTCGGCGCCGTCAGACCGTTGCTGGCACCGTCCTGGTTCAGCGCGCTGCCCCGCACCACCGCCAGCACCGGGTGCCCCAGGCGGCGCGCCTCCGACAGCCGCTCGACAACGAGGACGCCCGCGCCCTCGCCCCAGCCGGTGCCGTCGGTGGAGGACGAGAAGGACTTGCAGCGGCCGTCGGCGGCCAGGCCGCGCTGCTCGCTGAAGTCGATGAAGGACTGCGGCGTTCCCATGACGGTCACGCCGCCGACCAGCGCCAGCGAGCACTCGCCGGAGCGCAGTGCCTGCGCCGCCCAGTGCAGGGCCACCAGGGACGAGGAGCACGCCGTGTCCACGCTGACCGCAGGGCCTTCGAGGCCGAGGGTGTAGGAGACGCGGCCCGACACGAGGCTGCCGCCGCCTGTGCCACCGGGGTAGTCGTGGTACATCACACCGGCGAACACACCGGTCGGGCTGCCCTTGAGCGTGGTGGGATCGATACCCCCGCGCTCCAGCGCCTCCCAGGACGTCTCCAGCAGCAGCCGCTGCTGCGGGTCCATGTCGAGTGCCTCACGCGGGCTGATCCCGAAGAAGTCCGCGTCGAACTGCGCGGCGTCGTGCAGGAAACCGCCCTCGCGCACATAGGTCTTCCCCGGGATGCCGGGCTCGGGGTCGTAGATGTCCTCCACACCCCAGCCCCGGTCGTCCGGGAACTCCGACACCGCGTCGACACCCTCGTCGACCAGACGCCACAACCCCTCGGGCGTGTCCACGCCGCCCGGGTACCGGCACGCCATCGAGACAATGGCGATCGGGTCGTCGTCCGAGGGACGTACGACGGACGCGACCGGCGTCAGCTCCGCCGCTCCGGACAGCTCCTCCAGAAGATGTCCCGCCAGCACACCCGGGGTCGGGTAGTCGAAGACGAGGGTGGCGGGGAGGCGGAGTCCGGTGGCGGCGCCCAGCAGGTTGCGCAGTTCGATCGCGGTGAGGGAGTCGAACCCGAGGTCCCGGAAGGCGCGTTCGGGGTCGACGGACTCGGCTCCGGCGTGGCGCAGGACCACGGCCGCCTGGGACCGTACGAGACCGAGGAGTTCCTCGGCGCGTTCCGCCTCGCCGAGTCCGGCCAGTCGCTGCCGCAGCACGCCCGTCGCCGACGCGTCGTTGTCCAGGACACGGCGCGACCGGCCCCGGACGAGGCCGCGCATGAGGGGCGGAGGGGTGTCGAAGGCGGCGAGGTCGAACCGTACGGGGACCAGTACGGGCTCCGCCGAGCCGGTGGCGGCGTCGAGCAGGGCGAGGCCCTCCTCCGGCGCCAGATCGCGCATACCGGTGGAGGCGAGACCGTCCGCCATGCCCTCTCCGGCCCAGGGGCCCCAGGCCAGTGACAGCGCGGGAAGTCCGGCGGCGTGCCGGTGCCGTGCGAGGCCGTCGAGCAGGGTGCTGGCCGCGGCGTAGTTGCCCTGTCCGGGGGCGCCGAGCACGCCCGCGACGGACGAGAAGAGCACGAACGCGGTCAGGTCCATGTCGCGGGTGAGCTCGTGGAGATGCCAGGCCGCGTCCGCCTTCGGGCGGAGCACGTGGTCGACGCGCTCGGGCGTCAGGGAGAGGATCACGCCGTCGTCCAGGACGCCGGCCGCGTGGACGACTCCGCCGAGGGTCCGGCCGTCGAGCAGTGCGGCCAGGGCGTCGCGGTCGGCGGCGTCGCAAGCGACCACCTCGACCTCGGCGCCCAGCGCGGTGAGTTCATCGGCGAGCTCGGTGGCGCCCGGCGCGTCGGGGCCCCGGCGGCTGGTCAGCAGCAGCCGGGTTACCTCGTGACGGGTGACCAGATGACGGGCGACGGCGGCGCCCAGGGCGCCGGTCCCGCCGGTGATCAGGACGGCGCGTTCGGTGTCCCAGGGGGAGGGGGCCGATTCGAGCGGTACGCCGGCCAGCCTCGGCATGAGCGTCCGGCCCTCGCTCACGCGCAGCTCGGGCTCGCCGGTGGCGACGATCCGGCGGGGGTCGACCGGGGCGTCGGTGTCGACGAGGAAGAAGCGGCCGGGGTGCTCGCCCTCCGCCGCGCGTACCAGTCCCCAGGCGGCGGCGTGGCCGAGGTCGGAGCCGTCGGTGGCGCCGTTGGTGACGACGACGAGCGCGGTGTCGGCGTTGACCGCGGCCTGGACGGCCTCCAGTACGCCGGTGGTCACCGCGCGCACGGCGGCCGGGGTGTCGCCTTCGGCCGGCGGGCAGTGGTGGACGGCCACCTCGGCGCCGTCGGCCGCTGTCCCGGCTTCGCCCGCCGGGACCCAGTCCACGCGGAAGAGCGCGTTCGCGACGCGGGCCGCGGCCGGGGTGAGGCCGTCGGCGGTGACGGCGCGCAGCGTCAGTGATCCGACCGAGGCGATCGGCCGGCCCATGGCGTCGGCGAGTTCCAGGGAGACCGACTTGTCGGCGCGCACATGCGCGCGGACCCGTGCGGCGGTGGCTCCCTCGGCGTGCAGGGTGACGTCCGACCAGGAGAACGGGAGTACGGAGGCGTCCTCGCCGGCCAGGTCGAGCACGTGCAACGCCGAGTCGAGCAGGGCGGGATGGAGGCCGAAGCCCCCGGCGTCGACACCCTCGGGGAGGGCCGCCTCGGCGAACAGCTCGTCACCGCGCCGCCATCCCGCGCGCAGCCCCTGGAAGGTCGGCCCGTACGAGAGCCGGTCGTAGAGTCCTTCGACCGGGAGGGACTCGGCGTCGCGCGGCGGCCATACGGCGAGGTCGCCGGCCGACTCGCCGGCGTCGGGCGCCAGGAGGCCCTCGGCGTGCAGGATCCATTCGCGGTCGAGCGGGGCGTCGTCGGCACGCGAGTACACGCTCACCGCGCGGCGGCCCGACGCGTCGGGCGCGTCGACGGCGACCTGGACGTGGACCGCGCCGCGCTCGGGCAGGAACAGGGGGGCCGCGACGCTGAGTTCCTCGACGCGGTCGCAGCCCACCTGGTCCCCGGCGCGCACGGCGAGCTCCACGTACGCGGTGCCGGGGAGCAGCACGGAGCCCATCATGGTGTGGTCGGCGAGCCAGGGGTGGGCGCCGGTGGAGAGCCGTCCGGTGAACACGACGCCGTCGGAGCCGGGCAGGTGCACCATCGCGCCGAGCAGCGGGTGGTCGGGCCGGTCGAGACCGGCGGAGGTGACGTCGCCGCCCAGGCCGCGCTTGTCGAACCAGTAACGGGCGCGCTGGAAGGGGTAGGTGGGCAGGTCGACGCGCCGGGCGCCCCGGCCGTCGAACACGGCCGTCCAGTCGACCTTGAGTCCCGCCGTGTGCAGGGTGCCGAGCGCGGTGAGGACGGCGACGGTGCCGGTCTCCTTGCGGCGCAGGGCCGGGGCGAGGACGGCGGTTTCGGCGGTGGTGGTGAGGCAGTGGCGGGCCATGGCGGTGAGGATGCCGTCGGGGCCGAGTTCGACGTACCGGGTGACGCCCTCGGCCTCCAGCCGGGTCACCGCGTCGGCGAAGCGGACGGTGTCCCGGACATGGCCGACCCAGTAGGCGGCGGTGGCGACGTCGCCGCTCGCCATGACGGGGACGGCGGGCTCCGCGTAGGTGATCCCTTCGGCGACCCGGCGGAACTCGTCGAGCATCGGGTCCATCAGGGACGAGTGGAAGGCGTGGGAGACCGTCAGACGGTTCTTCCTGCGGGCGCCGAGCTGTTCGACGACGGCGTCCACGGCCTCTGTCGTGCCCGAAAGCACCACGGACGTGGGTCCGTTGACGGCGGCGAGCCCGACACCGTCCCCGAGCAGCGGGACGACCTCGTCCTCGGCCGCCTCGACCGCGACCATCGCGCCGCCCGTGGGCAGCGCCCCCATCAGCCGCGCCCTGGCGGTGATGAGCGTGGCGGCGTCGGCGAGGGAGAACACCCCGGCCACATGGGCGGCGGCGACCTCGCCGATGGAGTGGCCGGCGACGAAGTCGGGCCGTACACCCCAGGATTCGAACAGCCGGAACAGCGCCACCTCAAGGGCGAAGATCGCGGGCTGGGTGAACTCGGTACGGCTCAGGGCTTCTTCGTCCTCGCCCCACATGACCTCGCGCACCGCCGGGTCGAGGGCGGCGCACACCTCGTCGAAGGCGGACGCGAAGACGGGGAAGGCGGCGTGCAGGTCGCGGCCCATGCCGAGGCGCTGGCTGCCCTGTCCGGTGAAGAGGAAGGCGGTGAGTCCCGTGGTGCGCGCGGCGCCGCCGACGGGCGCGCCGTCGGCCAGCGCGGTGAGCGCGGTGAGGATCTCCTCGCGGTCGTGACCGACCACGACGGCGCGGCGGCTCAGCGCGGCGCGGGTGGTGGCGAGGGAGTGGCCCAGGTCGACGGGGTCGAGTCCGGGCGTGTTCCGCAGATGGGCGGCGACCTGCCGGGCCTGGGCGCGCAGGGCGGTCTCGGTGCCGGCCGACAGCGCCAGCGGCACGGGCACGTCCGAGGACGGCCGCGGTGCACCGGGCTCGGGCCGGGCCTCGGCCTCGGGCTCCGCCTGCTCGATGATCACGTGGGCGTTGGTGCCGCTAACGCCGAACGAGGAAACCGCGGCGCGGCGCGGCCGGTCGGCGTCGGGCCAGGCGCGGGCCTCGGTGAGCAGCCGTACGTTTCCGGCCTCCCAGTCCACCTGCGGCGACGCCTCGTCGACGTGCAGGGTCTTGGGCAGGGTGCCGCGCCGGATGGCCTCGACCATCTTGATGACGCCGGCGACGCCCGCGGCGGCCTGGGTGTGGCCGATGTTCGACTTGATCGATCCGAGCCACAGGGGCTCTTCGCGGTTCTGTCCGTAGGTGGCGAGCAGCGCCTGCGCCTCGATGGGGTCGCCGAGGGAGGTGCCGGTGCCGTGGCCCTCCATGACGTCGATGTCGGCGGTGGTCAGTCCGGCGGCGGTGAGCGCCTGCTGGATGACCCGGCGCTGGGAGGGGCCGTTGGGCGCGCTGAAGCCGTTGGACGCGCCGTCCTGGTTGACGGCCGTACCGCGTACGACGGCCAGGACCGGGTGCCCGTTGCGCCGGGCGTCGGACAGCTTCTCCAGCAGCAGGACGCCCGCGCCCTCGGCCCAGCCCGTGCCGTCGGCGGAGGCGGCGAAGGAGCGGCAGCGGCCGTCGGGGGAGAGTCCGCGCTGCTCGCTGAACTCGATGAAGGTCTCGGGGGTGGCCATGACGCTGACGCCACCGGCGAGCGCGAGGGTGCACTCCCCCGAGCGCAGCGCCTGCGAGGCCCACTGGAGCGCGACCAGCGACGACGAGCAGGCCGTGTCGACGGTGACGGCCGGGCCCTCCAGGCCCAGGGTGTAGGCGACGCGCCCGGAGACCAGGCTGCCGTCACTGCTGGTGATGCCGTAGTCGTGGTACATCGCGCCGGCGAAGACGCCGGTACGGCTGCCGCGCAGGGCGGCCGGGTCCAGCCCGGCCCGTTCCATCGACTCCCAGGTGATCTCCAGCAGCAGCCGCTGCTGGGGGTCCATGGTGAGGGCCTCGCGGGGGCTGATCCCGAAGAACTCGGGGTCGAACTGGGCGGCGTCGTAGAGGAATCCGCCCTCGCGCGCGTACGTCTTGCCGGGCTTCCCGGGCTCGGGGTCGTACAGCGTCCCCATGTCCCAGCCGCGGTCGGTGGGGAACGCACCGATGGCGTCCCGGCCCTCGTCGACCAGCGACCACAGCTCCTCGGGGGAGCCGACGCCGCCGGGGAACCGGCAGGCCATCCCGATGATCGCGACGGGTTCGGTGGTCACGTCCACCGCGGCGCGCAGGCTCTCGTTGTCCTGGCGCAGCCTCTCGTTCTCGACCAGCGAGCCGCGCAGCGCCTCGACGATCTCCTCGACTTCGGCGTTCATCGTCGTCTCAGCCTCCGCTCACGGTCGTGGTCCGCGCGTCGTTCGCGCGTACGGTGTCGAGGAATCCGCCGAGCACCTCGTAGAACCGCTCGGGCTCCTCCAGGTGCGGGTTGTGGCTGGACTCCTCGAGAATCTCCCAGCGGGCGCCGGGGATGAGTTCGTGGTAGGGGCGCACCGTGACCGGGGTGGCCTCGTCGTGACGGCCCGACATGATGAGGGTGGGCGCGGCGATGTCGGGCAGGCAGTCGATGACGGACCAGTCGCGGATGCTGCCGATGACATGGAACTCGTTGGGGCCGTTCATGGTGCGGTAGACCGTCGGGTCGGTGACGGCTTCCAGGTAGGAGGCCATGAGTTCGCTGGGCCACGGCTCGACGCGGCAGACGTGGCGGCTGTAGAAGACCAGCATCGCCTCCAGGTACTCGTCGCTGTCGGTGGTGCCGGCGGCCTCGTGCCGCCGCAGTGTCTCGTCGACGCCGGGCGGCAGTTGGGCGCGGAGCACGTCCATCTCGGAGAGCCACAGCGGGTAGGAGGCGGGTGCGTTGGCGATGACCAGGCCGCGCAGGCCCGCGGGCCTGGACGAGGCGTGCCAGGAGGTCAGGAGCCCGCCCCAGGACTGGCCGAAGAGCACGTAGTCGTCGGCGATGCCGAGCTGCTCCAGCAGGTTCTCCAGCTCGTCGCGGAAGAGCTGCGGGGTCCAGAAACCGGGGTCGGCGTCGGGCAGATGGGTGGAGCCGCCGTTGCCGATCTGGTCGTAGTGCACCACCGTCCACCCGCGTTCGGCGAAGACGGACAGACCCTTGAGGTAGTCGTGGGTGGAGCCGGGTCCTCCGTGCACGACGACGAGGGCCGGGCGGCCCGTTCCGAGCTGCCCGGTGACGCGGTACCAGGTCTTGTACTCCCTGAAGGGAACAGTTCCGTTGGCCGTGGGCGTGGACGCCATTTCCTAACCACCTAAGTTCGGGTCGTTCTCAGCAGCGGTGCCGCGTCCCCCGCACGCGGCGTGCACTTGTTCCGAGGGGAAGCCTGGCGTCGGCCACGGCTCAGTCGAGGGTCTTGAGCCACTCCTCGATGACGCGGGCGGTCGCGGGGGCGTCGTCCTGCCCGAGCGAGAAGTGGTTGCCCTCGACAGTGCGCAGGGTGTGCTCGGGGTCCCACGGCCGGGCCCGCATCTCCGCCACGTCGACGCCCTCGGGGGGCTGGACGAACGGCTCGGACGCCTGGACGAACAGGGTCGGGGCCGCGAGCCGTACGGGGTCGAATCCGGCGAGCACCTGGAAGTAGTGCGGCATCGCGGACAGTCGGGCCGCGTCGTAGCTGCCGAGGGTCGTCTCGACGGTGAGCAGTTCTCCCATGAGATGGCCGAATCCGACGTTCATCGCCGTGTCCTCGACCCGGAAGGTGTCGATCAGGACGAGTCCGACGGGCGGGACCTTGGCCGTCTCCTCCAGGTGCCGGGCGATGATGTGGCCGATGATGCCGCCGGAGGAGTAGCCGAGCAGCGCGAACGGCTCGCCCTCCGCCGCCGCGAGCACGGCCTCGCTCAGCACCTCTGTCAGCACCTCGACGGAGTCGGGCAGCGGCTCGTCCCGGTGGAAGCCGGGCAGCGCCACGGCCGACACGTGCCGGACGTCCCGGAACTCGGAGCCCAGCCGGGCGTGCTGGTGCACGCCGCCGCCCGCCATGGGGGTGGCCAGGCAGATCAGCCGGGGCTTGCCGGGGCCGTCGGCCAGCCGGACCCTCTTCGGGGGCTCGGCGAGGTCGGCGGGAGTGACGAACCGGGGCCGCAGCGCCGCGACGGCCGACATCAGTCCGAGGGCTCCCGTCGTGTCACCGGCGCGGACCGCCCGCCGGAACAGCTCGGTCACCGTCTCGTCGTCGTCCTCGGCGGTCTCGGTGGACTCCGAGGCCGTGACGGGGCCGGCGGAGCCGGACTCCATCTCGTCGGCGAGCAGCCGGGCGAGGTTGGCCGGGGTCTTGCTGTCGAACACGGCCATGGTGGGCAGCTTGGCCCCGGTGGCGGCGATCAGCGCGGTGCGCAGTTCCATCGCGGTGAGCGAGTCGAACCCGGACTCCAGGAAGTCACGGCTGGGGTCGACCGCGTCGGCGTCGGCGTGTCCGAGCAGGGGGGCCGCGAGGCTCAGCACCAGTTCGGTCAGCGCCCGCTCCCGCTGCTCGGCGGGCATCGCCGCCAGCTCGTTGCGCAGCGCGGACGGGTCGGCGGTCGCCGCGCGGCGCCGCGCCGCCGGGACCAGACCGCGCAGGACGACGGGGAGTTCGCCGCCGGCCCCGGAGCGCAGGGCCCGCAGGTCCAGGCTCATCGGCACGAGCGCGGGCTCGGGCCGCACCGACGCGGCGTCGAACAGCGCGAGGCCGTCCTGCGAGGAGAGCGCGGGCATGCCCTGGCGGCGCAGCCGCCGGAGGTCCGCCTCGGTCAGCCGGCCGGCCATGCCGCCGGTGTCCGCCCACAGGCCCCAGGCGAGGGACCGCCCGGGCAGTCCCTCGTCCTGGCGCCGCTGGGCGAGGGCGTCGAGGAAGGTGTTGGCGGCGGCGTAGTTGCCCTGGCCGGGCGAGCCGAGCACGCCCGCCGCGGAAGAGAACAGGACGAAGGCGCCGAGGTCCTGGTCCTGGGTGAGGTCGTGCAGGTTGAGCGCGCCGTCCACCTTGGGGCGCAGGACCTGGTCGAGCCCGTGCGGCGTCAGGTTGGCGATCATGCTGTCGGCCAGTACCCCGGCCGTGTGGACGACGGCGCCGAGGGTGCGGCCCGCCAGGAGCGTCCGGACCGCGTCCCGGTCGGCCACGTCGCAGGCGGCGATCTCGACGGTCGCGCCCTGGGCGGTCAGCTCCTCGTGGAGTTCGGCGGCGCCCTCGGCGTCCATGCCGCGACGGCTGGTCAGCAGCAGGTCCCGGACACCGTGTTCGGCCACCAGGTGGCGGGCGACGAGCGCGCCGAGTCCGCCCGTACCGCCGGTGACGAGCACGGCTCCCGGCCGGCCCCAGGGTGATTCCCCGTCGGGTGCCTCGGGGACGCGGGCCAGCCGGGGTACGAGGATCTCCTGGCCGGTGATCCGCAGGTCGGGCTCGCCGGAGGCGACGGCGCGGCCGATCGTCTCCGGGTCGTCGACGTCGGTGTCGAGCAGCGCGAAGCGCTCGGGTTCCTCGGAGCGGGCGGCGCGGACCAGGCCCCAGGCGGAGGCATGGGGAAGTTCCTCGGCGCGGGTGACCACCATGAGCCGGCTGTCGGCGAACCGTTCGTCCGTGAGCCAGGTCTGAAGGGTCACCAGGGTCTCGGCGGTGACCGTCCTGACGTCGTCGGCGGTACGGCCGGTGCCGGCGGGAGGGGTCCAGGCGACGGTGGCGGGCACCGGGCCGGAGAGTTCCGACAGGTCGGTGACCGTGGTCCAGTCCGTCTCGGTGTCCGCCGGGGACGCGGCGGGCGTCCAGGCGAGATGGAACAGGGAGTCGCCGGGACCGGCGGGCGCCGGCGCGAGCTGCTCGGCGGAGACCTCCCGGGAGATCAGCGACTCCACCCGGGCGACGGGACGGCCCTGGGGGTCGGCGACGAGGATCGTCCTGCCGCCGTCGGCGTTGGGGGTGAAGCGGACGCGGGCGGCCCTGGCGCCCAGCGCGTGCAGCCGCACGCCCTTCCAGGCGAACGGCAGGGACGTCGCCTCGTCCTCGCCCGCGCCGAGGATCACCGCGTGCAGGGCGGAGTCGAGCAGGGCCGGGTGCAGCACGAACTTCTCGGCGTCGGCCACCTCGTCGGAGAGGGCCACCTCCGCGAAGGTCTCGTCCCCGACGCGCCAGGCCGCCTTGAGCGCCTGGAAAGCGGGGCCGTACACGTATCCGAGGTCGGCGAAGACCTCGTACGCGCCCTCGGTGCTGATCCGGTTCGCCTCGTCCGGCGGCCAGTTCACCAGGTCGAAGTCGACCGGCTCGGCGGACTCCTCGGTGGCGAGGGTGCCTTCGGCGTGCAGGGTCCACGGCGTGTCGTCGTCGGCGTTCTCGGCGAGCGAGTGGACGCTCACGGGTCGACGGCCGTCGCCGGCCGGGTCACCGACCGTCAGCCGCAGCTGGAGGCCGCCGCCTTCGGGCAGGACCAGCGGCGCGCGCAGCGTCAGCTCTTCGAGGACGCCGTAGCCGACCTGGTCACCGGCGCGGACGGCGAGTTCGACGAACGCGGTGCCGGGGAGCAGGGTCGCGCCGAGCACCTCGTGGTCGGCCAGCCAGGGGTGGGTGTCGGTCGAGAGCCGACCGGTGTAGAGGACGGTTCCCGAGCCGGGGACGACGATCTCGGCGCTCAGCAGGGGGTGGTCGAGCGCGCCGAGGCCCATGGACGCCGCGCCACCGGCGCCGCCGTCGACCGGCTCCGTCAGCCAGTAGCGGGTCTTCTGGAAGGTGTAGGTGGGCAGGTCCACCCGGCGGGCCCGGCCGGCGAAGAAGGCGCTCCAGTCGGGGGAGGTGCCGGTGGTGTGCAGCTGGGCGACCGCGGTCAGCAGGGTCGTGGCCTCGGGCCGGTCGCGGCGCAGGGCAGCCGCGCCGATGGCCTCCGGAGCCGTCTGGCGGGCCATGGCGGCCAGCGCCCCGTCGGGGCCGATCTCCAGGAAGCGGGTGACGCCTTCGCCGTCCAGGCGTCGTACGTCGTCGGCGAACCGCACCGCGTCGCGCACGTGCCGCACCCAGTAGTCGGCGGACGCCATGTCCTTGACCAGCCGGATCTTCGGGCGGTCGTACGTGACGGACTCGGCGACCTTCCGGAAGTCCTCCAGCATCGGTTCCATCAGCGGTGAGTGGAACGCGTGGGAGACGGTCAGCCGGCGTGTCCTGCGGCCGGTGAACTGCTCGGTGACGGCCATGACGGCGTCCTCGGTGCCCGAGACGACCACCGACGTGGGGCTGTTGAGGGCGGCGATCCCCACCTCGTCGGTGAGCAGCGGCGCGACCTCGTCCTCGGTGGCCTCGATGGCCATCATCGCGCCGCCCGCGGGCAGCGCCTGCATCAGCCGTCCGCGTTCGACGACCAGCCGCGCGGCGTCCTCCAGTCCGAGGACGCCCGCGACATGGGCGGCGGCCAGCTCACCGATGGAGTGGCCGGCCAGGAAGTCGGGCCTGATCCCCCAGGACTCCACCAGCCGGAAGAGGGCGACCTCCAGGGCGAAGATCGAGGGCTGGGCGTACTCGGTACGGTTCAGCGCCGCCTCGTCGCCCCACATCACGTCCTTGAGCGGGAGCCCCGTGGCCTGGCACACCTCGTCGAAGGCGGTCGCGAAGGCCGGGAACGTGTCGTACAACTCCCGTCCCATGCCGAGGCGTTGGCTGCCCTGGCCGGTGAAGAGGAACGCCACCTTGCCCTCGCGGCGCTTGCCGGTGACGACGGACGGCGAGGAGACCTCGTCGGCCAGCGCGGTGAGTCCCACGAGCAGGTCCCGCCGGTCGTCGGCGACGATGGCGGCACGGTGTTCGAGGGCGGCGCGCCCGGCCGCCAGGGACAGGCCCACGTCGGCGGGCGTGAGGTCCGGGTGCTCGCGCAGATGCGCGCGGAGGGTCTCGGCCTGGGCGTTGAGCCCCTGCCGGGTCCTCGCCGACAGGGTCCACAGGACGGGGCCGCCGGTGGTCGCGGCCGGGGCCGCTTCCTCCTCCTCGGCGGCGGGTGCTTCCTCGATGATGACGTGGGCGTTGGTGCCGCTGATGCCGAAGGACGACACCCCGGCGCGGCGCGGGTGCTCCTGGTCGGGCCACCGGCGCGCCTCGGTGAGCAGCCGTACGTCACCGGCCTCCCAGTCCACCTGGGGCGTCGGCGCGTCCACGTGCAGCGTGGGCGGCATGACGCCGTGCCGGATCGACTGGACCACCTTGATGATGCCCGCCACACCCGCGGCGGCCTGGGTGTGCCCGATGTTCGACTTGATCGAACCGAGCCAGAGCGGCCGGTCCTCGGGCCGGTCCTGGCCGTAGGCGGCGAGCAGGGCCTGCGCCTCGATCGGGTCGCCGAGCGTGGTGCCGGTGCCGTGGCCCTCGATCAGGTCGACGCCGTCGGCGGCTATCCGGGCGTTGGCCAGCGCCTGTCTGATCACCCGCTGCTGGGCGGGGCCGTTGGGGGCGGTCATGCCGTTGCTGGCGCCGTCCTGGTTGATCGCCGTGCCGCGCACGATCCCCAGGACGGGGTGGCCGTTGCGCCGGGCGTCCGACAGCCGCTCCACGAGCAGCATGCCGACGCCCTCGCCCCAGCCGGTGCCGTCGGCGGCGGCGGCGTAGGACTTGCAGCGGCCGTCGGTCGCCAGCCCGCGCTGGTGGCTGAACTCGATGAAGGTCTCGGGCGTCGCCATCACGGTGACGCCGCCGGCCAGGGCGAGCGTGCACTCCCCCGACCGCAGCGCCTGGACCGCCCAGTGCAGGGCGACCAGGGAGGACGAACAGGCGGTGTCGACCGTCACCGCGGGGCCTTCGAGACCCAGGGTGTAGGCGACCCGGCCCGAGGCCATGGCGCCGGTGCTGCTGTTGTAGGTGTAGTCGTGGTACATCATCCCGGCGAAGACGCCGGTCGGGCTGCCCTTGAGCGTCGTCGGGTCGATCCCCGCGCGCTCCAGCACCTCCCAGGACGCTTCGAGCAGCAGCCGCTGCTGCGGGTCCATGACCAGCGCCTCGTTCGGCGCGATCCCGAAGAAGCCGGGGTCGAACTCGGCGGCGTCGTACAGGAACCCGCCCTCGCGGGAGTACGTTTTGCCGGGCTTCCCGGGCTCGGGGTCGTAGATGCCGTCCTCGTCCCAGCCGCGGTCGGCGGGGAACCCGGAGACGGCGTCCGTCCCGTCGGCGACCAGCCGCCACAGCTCCTCGGGCGAGGTCGCGCCGGGGTAGCGGCAGCTCATCGCCACGATCGCGATCGGTTCGCGGGAGGCGGCCTGCAGGGCGCGGTTGCGCGTACGCAGGCTCTCGGACTCCTTGAGCGACGCGCGCAGCGCCGCCACGAGTTTCTGGTCGGTGTCGGCCATCGTGTCCTCAGACTTCCCGCGTCGCTTCGTCCAGATCGGTGTCCTGCAGCGCCATGCTGATCAGGGCTTCGGCGTCCATCGCGTCGATCGACTCCTCCTCCGGCACGGCCGTGGCCGTACCGGCGGCGGGGCCGGCGCCCGCGAGTTCGAGCAGGGCGTCCATGAGTCCCGCGTCCTGGAGCCGGGTGAGCGGGATCGACCCGAGCAGCCGGCGGACCGTCTCCTCGTCGGCCGCCGCCGCGCCGTCTCCGTCGGGCGCCACCTCCGCGACGATGTGCTCGGCGAGCACCCGCGCGGTGGGGTGGTCGAAGATCATCGTGGCGGGCAGCCGCAGCCCGGCGGCGGCGTTGAGGGTGTTGCGGAACTCGACGGCGCCCAGCGAGTCGAATCCCAGATCGCCGAAGGCCCGCTCCGGTTCGACAGCCTCGGGGCCCGCGTGACCGAGGACGGCCGCCGCGTGGGTACGGACGAGGTCGAGGACCACGTCGTACCGCTCGTCGGCGGGCAGCGCGGCCAGGCGCTGCCGCAGGGCGTCGCCCCCTCCGGTGTGTTCCGCCGACACGGCGCGCCGCGCGGTGCCTCGTACCAGTCCGCGCAGGATCGGCGGCACCTCGGCCGCGTTCAGCGTCCTGGTGTCGAGGCTCATCGGGACCAGTGACGGCGCGGCCAGCGTGCCCGCCACGTCGAGGAGTTCGAGGCCCTGCGCGGGTGAGAGTCCCACGAGGCCGGCGCGGTCGATCCGCTGGCGGTCGGCGTCGGCGAGGTCGCCGGCCATGCCGGCGTCGGTCTCCCACAGCCCCCAGGCCAGGGACTGGGCGGGCAGGCCGCTCGCACGGCGGTGCTCGGCCAGGGCGTCCAGGAACGCGTTGGCCGCCGCGTAGTTGCCCTGTCCGGGCGTGCCGATCACACCGGCCGCCGAGGAGAACAGGACGAACGCGCCCAGGTCCATGTCCCGTGTCAGCTCGTGCAGGTTCAGGGCGGCCAGCGCCTTGGGTGTCACGACCTTGTCCAGGCGTTCGGGGGTCAGCGACGCGATCAGGCCGTCGTCCAGGACACCCGCCGCGTGCACCACACCGGTCAGGGAGCGTCCGGCCAGCAGTGACGCCAGCGCCTCGCGGTCGGCGACGTCGCAGGCGACGACCTCGACCTCCGCGCCCAGCCCCGCCAGCTCCTTCATCAGCTCCGGCGCGCCGGGTGCCGCCAGGCCCCGGCGGCTGGTCAGCAGCAGCCGCCGTACACCGTGCCCGGTGACCAGGTGGCGCGCGACCAGTCCGCCCAGGGCGCCGGAGGCGCCCGTGATCAGTACCTCGTCGCCGAAGACCGACGACGGCTCGGACTCGGTGACCGAGGCGGCCCGCAGCCGGGGTACGTAGACCTTCCCGTTCCGGACGGCCACCTGGGGTTCGCCCGCCGCCAGCGCGAGGGCGATGTCCGCCTTCTCGTCGTCCCCGGCCACGTCGACCAGGACGAACCGGCCCGGGTCCTCGGACTGCGCGCTGCGCACCAGACCCCAGGCGGCGGCGCCGGCCAGGTCGGTCACGTCCTCGCCGGCGACGGAGACCGCGCCCCGTGTGACGACGGCGAGGGTCTCGGTCTCGGCCTGGACCGCCTTCAGCAGCGGGTGCAGCGTGGAGAGCACGTCGTCGCCCTCGGTCCGCCACACCTTCGTGTCGGCGGCGGCGCCCTCGCGTACGGCGACGGGCGTCCACTCGACCTGGAAGAGCGAGTCGACCCGCCTGAGCGATCCCGCGGCCATCGGACGCAGCGTCAGGGCGGCTATGGAGACGACCGGCTGCCCGGCGCCGTCCTCGGCGTGGATGGCCACCTGGTCCTGGCCGGAAGGTGTCATCCGGACGCGCAGCGCGGTCGCGCCGGAGGCGTGCAGTTCCACCCCCGCCCAGGAGAAGGGCAGGACGACGCGGTCGTCGTCGGACAGCAGCGGCACCGTGTGCAGGGCCGCGTCCAGGAGCGCCGGGTGGATTCCGAAGCGGTCGGCCGCGCCGGAGAGGACGACCTCGGCGTAGATCTCGTCCCCGCTGCGCCAGGCGGACTTGAGGCCCTGGAACGTCGGCCCGTACTCGATTCCGGCCTCCGCCAGGCTCTCGTACAGTCCCGCCAGTTCCACGGGCTTCGCCCCGGGCGGTGGCCACTGGGTCATCGCCGCGACCGGGTCGCCGGTGACCGGTGCCAGGGTGCCGGCGGCGTGCCGGGTCCAGGGCAGATGGAGTTCGTCGGCGGCGCGGGCGTACACCTCGACCGGCCGGCGGCCGGTTCCGTCGTCGACGCCGACCACGACCTGGACGGCGGTGGTGGTCTGTTCGGCGAGGACCAGCGGTGCCTCGATGGTCAGTTCCTCGATCCGGCCGCAGCCCGCCTCGTCGCCCGCGCGGACGGCGAGCTCGACGAAGCCGGTGCCGGGGAAGAGCAGGGTGCCGGCGACCGCGTGCTCGGAGAGCCAGGACTGCGAGCCGAGCGACAGGCGCCCGGTCAGTACGGTCCGGTCGGCCCCCGCGATCGCGACGGTCTGGTCCAGCAGCGGGTGGTCGGAGGCGTCGGCGCCGCGGCCCGACTCGATCCAGAAGGACTGTCGCTGGAAGGGGTAGGTCGGCAGGTCGACGCGGCGCGCGCCCCGGCCGTCGAACACGGCGTTCCAGTCGACCCGGACTCCGGCGGCGAACAGCCGGCCGACTCCGGTGAAGAGGGTTTCCACACCGGGGTGGTCGCGCCGCAGGGTGGCGGCGGCCGTCCCGTCGACGCTCTGCCGCACCATGGCGGTCAGGACGCTGTCGGGTCCGATCTCCAGGAACCGGGTGACACCCCGGCCCTCCAGCCCGCGTACGTCGTCGGCGAAGCGGACCGCCTCGCGCACATGCGCCACCCAGTGGTCCGCGGACGCCACGTCCTTGGTGAGCGGGATGACCGGCTCGTGGTAGGTGACGCTCTCGGCGACCTTGCGGAACTCCTGGAGCATCGGGTCCATCAGCGGCGAGTGGAAGGCGTGCGAGACCTTCAGCCGGGTCGACTTGCGGTCGGCGAACCGCTCGGCGATCGCGGTGACCGCCTCCTCGGCGCCGGAGACGACGACCGAGTCGGGGGTGTTGATCGCGGCGATGCTCACCCGTTCGTCGAGGAACGGCGTGACCTCCTCCTCGGTGGCCCGGATCGCCGTCATCGCCCCGCCGGAGGGGAGTTCCTGGATCAGCCGGCCCCGCGCGGTGATCAGCCGGGCGGCCTCAGCCAGGTCGAAGACCCCGGCGACGTGCGCCGCCGCGAGCTCCCCGATGGAGTGGCCGGTCATGAAGTCCGGCTTGATCCCCCACGACTCGACGAGCCGGAACAGGGCGACCTGGAGGGCGAAGATCGCGGGCTGGGTGAACTCGGTGCGGCCCAGGGCCTCCTCGTCGCCCCACATGACCTCGCGTACGGCCGGGTCGAGCTCCGCGCACACCTCGTCCAGCGCCGCCGCGAACACCGGGAACGTCTCGTACAGCTCCTTGCCCATCCCGGCCCACTGGCTGCCCTGTCCGGTGAACAGGAACGCGAGCCCGCCCTCGGAGACCGAGTCGATCACGGTCTCGGAGCCGATGCGCACCGCGCGGTGTTCCAGCGCGGCCCGGCCGGTCGCGGCCGAGTACGCCACGTCCAGCTCGTCCGCGTCGAGCGAGGTGATCCGGTCGAGCTGGGCCTCCAGCGCCGGCCGGGTCCGGGCCGACAGCACCAGCGGTACGACGGGCAGCTCCCGGCGCTCGACCGGCGCTTCCTCGACCGGGGCGGCCTCCTCGATGATGACGTGCGCGTTGGTGCCGCTGATCCCGAAGGACGACACGCCGGCGCGGCGCGGACGGCCGTCGTTCGGCCACTCCCTCGCCTCGGTGAGCAGCTGTACGTCGCCGGCCTCCCAGTCCACCTGGGGTGTCGGCGCGTCCACGTGCAGCGTCCGGGGAAGCTTGGCGTGGTGCATCGCCTGGACCATCTTGATGATGCCCGCGACACCCGCGGCGGCCTGTGCGTGACCGATGTTCGACTTGATCGAGCCCAGCCAGAGCGGCCGGTCCTCAGGGCGGCCCTGGCCGTAGGTGGCCAGCAGCGCCTGCGCCTCGATCGGGTCACCGAGGGTGGTGCCCGTGCCGTGCGCCTCGACGGTGTCCACATCGGCGCCCGCCAGGCCCGCGTTGGCCAGCGCCTGCTTGATCACCCGCTGCTGGGACGGGCCGTTGGGGGCGGTCAGACCGTTGCTGGCGCCGTCCTGGTTGGTCGCGGTACCGCGTACGAGGGCCAGCACCGGGTGGCCGTTGCGCCGGGCGTCCGACAGCCGCTCCACCAGGAGCATGCCGACGCCCTCACTCCAGCTGGCGCCGTCGGCGGCGGCGGCGAAGGACTTGCAGCGGCCGTCGGTCGCCAGGCCCTTCTGCTCGCTGAACTCGATGAAGTTGTCGGCGGCGGCCATCACGGTGACACCGCCGGCCAGGGCGAGCGTGCACTCGCCCGACCGCAGCGCCTGGGCCGCGAGGTGCAGGGCGACCAGGGAGGAGGAGCAGGCGGTGTCGACGGTCACCGCGGGGCCTTCGAGACCCAGGGTGTAGGAGACACGGCCGGAGGCGATGGCGCCGGTGCTGCTGTTGTGCGTGTAGTCGTGGTACATCATTCCGGCGAAGACGCCGGTGGGGCTGCCCTTCAGCGTGGTGGGGTCGATACCGGCGCGCTCCAGCGCCTCCCAGGACGCCTCGAGGAGAAGCCGCTGCTGCGGGTCCATGACCAGGGCCTCGTTCGGCGCGATCCCGAAGAAGCCGGGGTCGAACTCGGCGGCGTCGTAGAGGAATCCGCCCTTGTCGACGTAGCTGGTCCGGGGGCGTGTGGCCGTGGGGTCGTAGATCCGCTCCAGGTCCCAGCCGCGGTCGGTGGGGAAGTGCGAGATGGCGTCCGTGCCGCTGTCGACCAGCTGCCACAGGTCCTCGGGAGAGGTCACGCCTCCCGGGTAGCGGCAGGCCATGCCGACGATCGCGATCGGGTCGTCGTCCGCCGGGGTGGCGACGGAGGTGACACGGCTCTCCTGAACCGTTCCCGAGACCTCGTCCAGCAGATGGCGCGCGAGAACGGTCGGGTTCGGGTAGTCGAACACCAGCGTGACGGGAAGCCGCAGACCGGTCGACTCGCCCAGCCCGTTGCGCAGTTCCATCGCCGCCAGCGAGTCGACGCCCAGGTCGCGGAAGGCGCGCTCGGGGTCGACGGCGTGCGGTCCCGCGTAGCCGAGCGTGGTGGCGGCCTGCGCGCGGACGAGGTTGAGCAGCATGTCGAACCGCTGGTCGTCGGACATGCCCACGAGCCGCTCACGGAGCCCGTCCGCGTCGGCGCGGGTGCGGGCGGTGCCACGGGTGACGACCGGGACCAGACCGCGCAGCAGCTCCGGCACCGAACCACTCGCGCGGACGGCCGGGAGGTCGAGCTTCACGGGGACGAGCACGGCGGGTTCGTCGGCGGCCGTGGCCGCGTCGAAGAGTTCGAGACCCTCGCCGTGGGACAGCGAGAGGATGCCGCCGCGCTCCATCCGGGACTTGTCGGTGTCCGTCAGGTCACCGGCCATGCCGGTGCTGCTCTGCCACACGCCCCAGGCCAGGGACTGGGCCGGCAGGCCCTGGGCACGGCGGCGCTCGGCGAGGGCGTCCAGGAACGCGTTGGCGGCGGCGTAGTTGCCCTGTCCCGGCGAGCCGACCACACCGGCCGCCGAGGAGAACAGGACGAAGGCCCTCAGGTCCATGTCCCGGGTCAGCTCGTCCAGATACCGGGCCGCGTCCACCTTCGGACGCATCACCCGGTCCACCCGCTCGGGTGTCAGCGAAGCGATCACACCGTCGTCCAGGACACCCGCCGCGTGCACCACACCGGTGAGCGAACGCCCGGCGAGCAGCGCGGCCAGCGCCTCGCGGTCGCCGACGTCGCAGGCGGCGACCTCGACCTCGGCGCCCAGCCCGGTCAGCTCCTCCACCAGTTCGGCCGCGCCGGGCGACTCCGCGCCCCGGCGGCCGGTCAGCAGCAGCCGTGACACGCCGTACTCGGTGACGAGGTGCCGGGCCATCAGGGCGCCCAGGACTCCCACGCCACCGGTGATCAGGACCTCGTCGCCGAACGCGGAGACCGGCTCCGGCGCGGCCTCGTCCTCGGTCTGCGGCGCCGCGCTCACCCGGGCCAGCCGGGGGGCGTGGGCGACGCCGTCGCGCACGACCACGCGGGGCTCACCGGTCGACAGCGCCAGGGAGAGCTCGGCGTTGTCCGCCCCACGCGCGCCGTCGGAAGCGCCGTCCAGGTCGATCAGGAAGAACCGGTCGGGGTCCTCGGTCTGGGCGGTGCGCACCAGACCCCAGACCGCGGCCGCGGCCAGGTCGTCGACATCGCCGCCGTCGACCGAGACCGCGCCGCGCGTGATCACCACCAGCCGGGAACCGGCGGACTGGAGTGCCTCCAGCGTCAGGTTCACCGCGTCGCGTACGTCGGCTCCGCCGGGCACACGGAACACCTCGGCGTCCGTGGGCGGCTGCGTGCCGGGAGAGACGGTGCCCGCGGGGACCGGGGTCAGGGCGACGTGGTAGAGCGATTCCGTACGGGGCTTGGTCGCCACGTCCGTGAGGGGCCGCAGCACCAGGGAGTCGACCGTCGCGACGGGCTGACCGGTCGCGTCGGCGATCGTCAGGGTCGCGACACCGTCCTGTACGGGGGTGACGCGCACCCGCAGCGCGCCGGCGCCGGAGGCGTGCAGTTCCACTCCCGACCAGGCGAACGGCAGCATCGCCGTGTCGCCGCTCCCGGCCGGGGAGAGCCCGATGGCGTGCAGGCCCGCGTCGAAGAGCGCCGGGTGCAGACCGAAAGCCTCACCCGCGGCGTTCTCCGGCAGGGCGATCTCGGCGAAGACCTCGTCGCCGGACTTCCAGGCCGCCCTCAGGCCCCGGAAGGTCGGCCCGTATCCCAGACCCATGTCGACCAACTCCTCGTAGAGGGTGTCGACATCGAGGTCGAGCGGCTCGGCCCCGGGCGGCGGCCACGCCGTCAGTTCGTCCCCGCCGGCCGAGGTGCCCGGAGCCAGAAGGCCGTTGGCGTGCCGGTTCCAGGGAAGGTCGGTCGCGTCCTGGTCACGGGAGTAGACCTGGACCTCGCGGCGGCCCGATTCGGCCGCCGCCCCGACGACGACCTGTACGGAGACCCCGCCGCGCTCGGCGAGGACCAGCGGCGCCTCGATCGTCAGCTCCTCGATCCGGCCGCAGCCGACCTCGTCGCCGGCCCGGATGACCAGCTCCACGAATCCGGTGCCGGGGAAGAGGATGGAGCCGTCGATGACATGGTCGGTCAGCCAGGGCAGGGTGCCGGTGGACAGCCGTCCGGTGAGGACGACCTCCTCCGAGCCCGCGAGCATGACCATCGCCCCGAGCAGCGGGTGGCCCAGGGAGCCGAGGCCCATCGAGGCCGCGTCGGCGTGCGCCGCCTCGTCGTTCAGCCAGAAGCGCCGGTGCTGGAAGGCGTACGTCGGCAGGTTCGCCTGCCCGGCGCCCGTTCCCGCGTACACCTTCTCCCAGTCGACGGCCACCCCGTGGGTGTGGGCCTGGGCCAGAACGGACAGGAAACGGTCCAGCCCGCCGTCGTTGCGCCGCAGCGTGCCGATCGTGGTCTGTTCCATGCTCGGCGCGAGCACCGGGTGCGGGCTGGCCTCGATGAACACGCCGACGCCCTGCTCGGTGAGCCGGCGGATGGTCTGGTCGAACTCGACGGTCTGCCGCAGGTTGCGGTACCAGTAGCCGGCGTCGAGACCGGTGGTGTCCAGCAGTCCGCCGGTCACGGTGGAGTAGAAGGGGATCTGAGCGGCGCGGGGCTCGATGGGCGCGAGGACTTCGAGCAGTTCCTGCTCGATGCGCTCCACCTGTGCCGAGTGCGAGGCGTAGTCCACCTGGATCCGGCGGGCGCGCGTGCCGTCGGCCTCGCAGAGGGCGATCAGCTCGTCCAGCGCCTCGACCTCGCCCGAGACCACCGTGGCGGTGCCGCCGTTGACCACCGCGATACCGGTGCGGGTGCCCCAGCGCTCGATCAGCCGCTCGGTCTCCTCCCGGGGAAGCGCGACCGACACCATGCCGCCCTGGCCGGAGAGGGCCAGCAGCGCCTTGCTGCGCAGCGCCACCACCCGGGCGCCGTCCTCCAGCGACAGCGCCCCGGCGACGCTCGCAGCGGCGATCTCGCCCTGGGAGTGGCCCACCACACCGATGGGCTCGACCCCGTAGTGGCGCCACAGGCCCGCGAGCGACACCATCACCGCCCACAGGACGGGCTGCACCACGTCGACACGTTCCAGCAGGGCCTCGTCGCCGAGCGCCTCGGTCAACGACCAGTCGACGAAGGGCGCGAGGGCCTCCTCGCACGCGGCCATCCGCTCGGTGAAGACGGGCGACGACGCCATCAGCTCCGTCGCCATGCCCACCCACTGGGAGCCCTGTCCCGGGAACACCATGACCGCGCCCGCGCCGGGCCTGGCCGATGTCACCGGCGCCTCTCCCTGGACGAGGGCGGCGAGACCCTGGGCGAATCCCTCTTCGTCGGGGGCGAGCACGGCGGCCCGGTAGTCGTAGGCCGCGCGCTGCGTCGCCAGCGACCAACCGACGTCCAGCGGACGTGTGGTGGCCACCGAGTCCTGGAGCCGCTCCGCGTACGCGCGAACGGCGGCCTCGGTCTTCCCTGAGATCAGCCAGGGCACCGTGGGCAGTTCCCGGCGCTCCTGCGGCTCGGGAGCCTCGGGCGACTCCTCGGCCGGTACGGCCCCGGCCCGGGGGGCCTCCTCCAGGACGATGTGGGCGTTGGTGCCGCTGGCGCCGAACGACGACACGGCGGCGCGCCGGGGGCCTTCGCCCGCCGGCCAGTCGCGGGCCTCGGTGAGCAGCCGTACGTTCCCGGCCGTCCAGTCCACCTGCGGCGACGGTTCGTCCACGTGCAGCGTCCGCGGCATCGAGCCGTTGCGCAGCGCCTGGACCATCTTGATGATGCCCGCGACACCGGCGGCGGCCTGCGTGTGCCCGATGTTGGACTTGACCGACCCCAGCCAGAGCGGGCGGTCCTCGGGGCGTTCCTGCCCGTAGGTGGCGAGCAGGGCCTGCGCCTCGATCGGGTCACCCAGGGTCGTACCGGTGCCGTGCGCCTCCACGACGTCCACATCCGCGGGCGACAGGCTCGCGTTGGCCAGCGCCTGCTGGATCACCCGGCGCTGCGAGGGGCCGTTCGGAGCGGTGATGCCGTTGCTGGCGCCGTCCTGGTTGACGGCGCTGCCGCGGATGACCGCCAGAATCGGGTGGCCGTTGCGGCGGGCGTCCGACAGCCGCTCCACGACCAGCATGCCGACACCCTCACCCCACCCGGTGCCGTCGGCCGCCGACGCGAACGCCTTGCAGCGGCCGTCCGTCGACAGACCCCGCTGGCGGCTGAACTCCACGAAGGTGACCGGCGACGACATGATCGTCACACCGCCGGCGAGGGCGAGGGTGCACTCCCCGCTGCGCAGGGCCTTGACCGCCATGTCGAGTGCGACCAGCGAGGACGAGCACGCGGTGTCGATCGTCACCGCCGGACCCTCGAGACCGAGCGTGTACGCCACCCGGCCGGAGACCAGCGCACCGGTCACACTGCTGCTCGGGTAGTCGTGGTAGACGAGCCCGGCGAAGACACCGGTGGCGCTGCCCTTGAGCGACGGCGGGTCGATGCCGACCCGCTCCACCGCCTCCCAGGAGGTCTCCAGCAGCAGCCGCTGCTGGGGGTCCATCGCCATGGCCTCGAGCGGGCTGATGCCGAAGAACTCCGGATCGAAGTCACCGGCGCCCTCCAGGAAGCTGCCCTTGTTGACGTAGCTGGTGTTCTCGCCCGTCCCGTCCGGGTCGTACAGCGAGTCCAGGTTCCAGCCCCGGTCGGTGGGGAACTCGCCCACCGTCTCGAGGCCTTGGGCAACAAGGTCCCAGAGTCCTTCCGGTGAGGACGCACCGCCGGGGAAACGGCATGCCATTCCCACGATCGCGATCGGCTCCCGCTCCCGATCCTCCACCTCACGCAGACGGCGCCGAGTCTGCTGCAACTCACCGGTGGCAAGCCGCAGATACTCGCGAAGCCGGTCGTCGTTGGAGTCCTTCGACATCGTCATCAACCAATCCGTGAAAAGTTCACAAAGCAGAGGCGGGAGCCGTCAGGACAGTCCCAGTTCCTTGTTCAGCACCGCGAACAACTCGTCATCGGATTCGGCCACCAGGCCGCCGACAGGCTCGTCCGCCACACCGGTCCCGGCGTCCCGTGCCCGCCGCGACATGGCCTCCAGCCGGGCCGTGATCTTGGCATGGGCTTCGCGGTTCTCCGATGCCAGTTCGGTCAGAACGCCTTCCAGCCGATTCAGCTCGGCCAGCAGCACAGCCGCCCCGTCGGCCTCCTCCGGACGCAGCCCCTCGTGCACGAGCTCGGCGATGGCGAGGGGGGTCGGGTAGTCGAAGGCCAGGGTCGGGGGCAGCGAGAGCCCCGTCTCGGTGTTGAGCGCGTTGCGCAGTTCCACCGCGCCCAGCGAGGTGAGGCCGAGTTCGTTGAACGCGCGGTCCGGGGGCACCTCGTCGGCGCCGCCGTGCCCGAGCACCTGGGCGACATGGCCCCGTACCAGATCGAGAAGGAACTTCTCGCGTTCGGCCACGGTCAGACCGGCGAGCCGGTCCCACGAGACCCGGCCGACGGGCGCCCGACGGGCCGTGGCGCGTACGAGTCCGCCGAAGATCGCGGGCAGTTGGCCCGTCTCGGCGAGGGAGCGCATCACCGCGAGGTCGAACCTGACCGGCAGTGTCATCGGCGGCCGTCCGGGCAGGGTCGCGGCGTCCATCAGCGCCAGACCCTCCTCCGGGGAGAGCGGCGGCATTCCCGAGCGCCTGAGGCGCGCCAGTTCGGCGTCGTCCAGCCGGTCGGCCATGCCCCCGACCTCGGTCCAGGGTCCCCAGCCGAGGGTGAGACCGGGCAGGCCCTTGGCGGAGCGGTGCCGGGCGAGTGCGTCCAGCCAGGCGTTGGCGGCGGCGTAGTTGCCCTGCCCGGCGCCGCCGAGCGTGCCGGCGACGGACGAGAAGATCACGAACGACGAGAGGTCGTGGTCCAGGGTGAGTTCGTGCAGGTACCAGGCCGCGTCGACCTTCGGCCGCATGACCGTGTCAAGCCGCTCGGGCGTCAGCGCGCCCATGAGCCCGTCGTCCAGCACACCGGCGGAGTGCACGACGCCGGTCAGGGGCCGTTCGGCCAACAGGGCGGCCAGGGCGTCCCGGTCGGTCACGTCGCAGGTGACGACCTCCACCTCGGTGCCGGACCCGGTCAGCTCCGCGACCAGTTCGGCGGCGCCCGGGGTGTCCATGCCCCGGCGGCTGGTGAGCAGCAGGCTCTTGGCGCCGTGGTGCGCGGCGAGGTGCCGGGCGGCGAGGGCGCCGAGGCCGTTCAGACCGCCGGTGATCAGGATCGTGCCGTGCGTGCCCCACGACTGGACCCGCTCTTCGACGGCGGGGACGCGGGCCAGCCTCGGTATCAGGATCTCGCCGTTCCGCACGGCGATCTCGGGCTCGTCGAGCCGTAGCACCTCGTCGGGCAGTTCGCCGTCGGCGTCGAGGTCGACCAGGACGAACCTGCCCGGGTGCTCCGACTCCGCGGAACGCACCAGGCCCCACACCGCCGCGTGCCCGAGGTCGCTGCCGTCGGTCGCACCCCGGGTGACGACCACGAGCCTTGCGGAGGCGGCCTGTTCGTCGTTCAGCCACTCCTGGACGACGGGGAGTACCTGGTGGGTGATCTCCCGGAAGCCCTCCGGCTCGGACCGCTTGAGCGGCGGGCACACGTAGACCACATGACCGCCGTTCTCCGACGCGGCGGGTGCCGGTGCGGCGACCCACTCGACGTGGAAGAGCGACTCACGGCCGCCGGTGTGCGCCCGTACCTCGTCCGTGGTGATCGCGCGCGTCTCGGCCGACTCGACGGACAGGACGGGCCGGCCCTCGTGGTCGACGCTCACCGAGGCTCCGCGCCACACGTGGGCGAGCGTCGGCTCGCTGTCGGGGCCGAGTCCGGCGGCGACGGCGGCGGCTTCGAGCAGGGTGGCGTACGTCTCCTCGTCGCGGGTCCAGGAGGACTCGGCGCCCTCGGAGGTCAGGACGCCGGTGGCGTGCTTCACCCAGGCCGCCCGGTCGTCGCGGCGCGCGTACACGCTGAGCGCGCCCGCCTCGTCGACCATGGCGCGCAGCGTCATGTCGTCCTCGGTGCCGGCCATGACCAGCGGCGCGTGGAGTTCGAGCTCCTCGACCCGGCCGCGACCGGTCTGCTCGGCGGCGGTGAGCGCCAGCTCCAGGAACGCCTCGCCGGGGACGACCACCGCGCCGAAGGCGTCGTGGTCGGCGAGCCAGGGGTGGGTGTCGAGGGAGAGGCGGCCGGTGAACACCACACCGCCGGTGTCCGGCAGCGCGATGCCCGAGGTGAGGACGGGGTGCTCGACGGCCTCGGAGCCCGCCGCGGAGTTGGACTGCTCGATGAGCCAGTAACGCTTGCGCTGGAAGGGATACGTCGGCAGATCCACGCGTCGGGCGCCACGGCCGTCGAACACCGTGTCCCAGTCGACCGTCACACCGGCGGCGAAGAGACGGCCCACACCCGCGAACAGCGCCTCGACCTCGGGACGGTCACGGCGCAGCGTCGCCGCCAGCGTTCCCTCGGCGCTCTGTCCTGCCATCGCGGTCAGGACACCGTCGGGCCCGATCTCCAGGAACCGGGTCACGCCCTCGTCCTGCAGCACCCGCACATCGTCGGCGAACCGCACCGCACCGCGAACGTGAGCGACCCAGTAGTCCGCGGACGAGACGTCCTTGGTCATCCGGATGGCGGGCTCGGCGTACGTGATGCTCTCGGCGACCTTGCGGAAGTCGTCCAGCATCGGGTCCATCAACGGCGAGTGGAACGCGTGCGAGACCGTCAGCCGGCTCCGCTTACGGTCCGTGAACCGCTCCGCGACCGCCGTGACCTCCGC
The DNA here is from genome assembly GCF_042716895.1 of Streptomyces sp. NPDC058653. Lineage (NCBI taxonomy): Bacteria > Bacillati > Actinomycetota > Actinomycetes > Kitasatosporales > Streptomycetaceae > Streptomyces > Streptomyces sp. NPDC058653. Next base: position 31,520 of record NZ_JBHXRM010000036.1, read on the forward strand.
CTCGACACCCGAAATCACCACCGAAGAAGGGCTGTTCACCGCAGCGACACCCACACCCCCGGTCAGGAAAGGCGTGACCTCCTCCTCGGTGGCCTGAATCGCGATCATCGCCCCACCCGCCGGGAGCGCCTGCATCAACCGCCCACGCGCCGAGATCAAACGGCCCGCGTCCTCCAGACCGAACACCCCCGCCACATGCGCCGCCGCCAGCTCACCGATCGAATGACCCACCAGGAAGTCGGGCCTGATCCCCCACGACTCCACCAGCCGGAACAAAGCGACTTCGAGAGCGAAGATCGCCGGCTGCGTGAACTCCGTACGGCTCAGAGCCTCTTCGTCCTCGCCCCACATGACCTCACGCACCGCGGGGTCAAGAACCGCACACACCTCGTCGAACGCCGTGGCAAAGACCGGGAACGTCTCGTACAGCTCACGCCCCATACCCAGACGCTGACTCCCCTGCCCCGTGAACAGGAACGCCACCTTGCCCTCGGTGACCGCGCCGGTCACGGTCTCCGAGCCGACCAGCACCGCCCGGTGCTCCAGGACAACACGCCCTGTCGCGGCGGAGTACGCCACATCAAGTGCGTCCCCCTCCGCCACCCGGGCACCGAAGAGCCCGATCTGCGCCTCCAGAGCCGCCGGCGTCTTCGCCGACACCACCACCGGCGCCACCGGCAACTCCCGCCGCTCCACCGCCTCTTCCTCGACCGGAACGGCTTCCTCGACGATCACGTGCGCGTTCGTACCGCTGAGCCCGAACGACGAGATCCCGGCGCGGCGCGGGCGGCCGACGTCCGGCCAGTCACGTGCCTCGGTCAGCAGCCGTACGTCCCCGGCCTCCCAGTCCACCTGACCGGTCGGCTCCTCCACGTGCAGCGTCTGCGGCAGACGTCCATGACGTATCGCCTGGACCATCTTGATGATCCCCGCCACACCGGCAGCAGCCTGCGTGTGGCCGATGTTCGACTTGATCGACCCCAGCCACAACGGGCGGCCCTCGGGGCGCCCCTGGCCGTACGTCTCCAGCAACGCCTGGGCCTCGATCGGGTCACCCAGGGTGGTGCCGGTGCCGTGCGCCTCGACCACGTCGACGTCCGCGGTCGACAGACCGGCCTTCGCCAGGGCCTGCTTGATCACGCGCCGCTGCGACGGGCCGTTCGGCGCCGTCAGACCGTTGCTGGCACCGTCCTGGTTCAGCGCGCTGCCCCGCACCACGGCCAGCACCGGGTGCCCGAGGCGGCGCGCCTCCGACAGCCGCTCCAGCAGGAGGACTCCGACGCCTTCGGAGCAGCTCATGCCGTTGGCGGCGGAGCTGAACGACTTGCAGCGGCCGTCGATCGACAGTCCGCGCTGCTCGCTGAAGTAGAGGAACATCTCGGGGGTGGACATGACCGTCACACCGCCCGCGAGGGCGAGCGAGCACTCGCCGGAACGCAGCGACTGGATCGCCATGTGCAGCGCGACCAGCGACGACGAGCAGGCCGTGTCCATGGTCACGGCGGGGCCGACGAGACCCAGTGTGTAGGCCACCCGGCCCGACACGATGCTGCCGCCGCTGCTGCCGCCGGCGTAGTCGTGGTACATCACACCGGCGAAGACCCCGGTCGGGCTGCCCTTGAGCGTCGTCGGGTCGATCCCCGCGCGCTCCAGCACCTCCCAGGACGTCTCCAGCAGCAGCCGCTGCTGCGGGTCGGTCTCCAGCGCCTCACGCGGGCTGATACCGAAGAACTCGGCATCGAACTCGGGGGCGTCGTGCAGGAAACCGCCCTCGCGGGACGCCGTCTTTCCGGGCTTGCCGACTTCGGGGTCGTAGATGTTCTCCACGCCCCAGCCGCGGTCGTCCGGAAACTCCGATATCGCGTCGACACCCTCGTCGACGAGACGCCACAACCCCTCGGGTGAGTTCACTCCACCCGGGTACCGGCACGCCATCGAAACAATGGCGATCGGTTCCTGATCACGCTGCTCAAGCTCGGCGACGCGTCTGCGGGCTGTGCGCAGATCCGTGGTCGCGCGCTTGAGGTAGTCAAGAAGCTTCTCCTGGTTGCTCACCAAAGCCACCCCGGGTCGAAAGGGCGTCGACACTCACGACGCGCGCTTGCCGGGAACGTTACGCAGGGTGAAAAGACCCCCCAACCCCTGATCGCCCCTAACGTGCCCCGACCCCTTCGCCCGGCGCGACCTTCGGTTTCCCGCCCTGGCCGTCCGGGCAACCGTGCGGCCCACAGCGACCATGCCCAGGAGCGGTGGCCTCACGCCTCCCGGATGTCACAGGAGGGCGGATCGGGTGTCGTCGAAGCGCTCCGGATATGGACGACCGTGGACACCCGGCACAAGCTCAGGGACGCCCCCGAGTGCGGATGCGATGATTCCGCTTCTCTTCCGCCGTCGGGCGGTGCACCACGGCGCGGTACGGGCCGGCCCGACGGTGCCGAAGGGGGAAACGGCCGTCGGAGGGGCCGCCAACGGCCGCGTACAGCACCGCGCCGAGCGCCTCGGCCGGGCGTCGGCGCGGTGATCGCGTCGGGGGTCGCGCTGTCACGCGCGGTACGGGGTCCCCTCCGCGTACGGGTCGGGTGCGCCGCCATGAGCGGCACACCGGCACCGGAGTGCGTTCAGACGGCACGGATCAGTGCCGCCACTCCCTGTCCCGGCCGGCCGTCCAGGCGGTCGGCGGCGTGTAACGTACCTCGCGCCAGGCGGACTTGCGCCGCTGGCGGGCCGCGGAGTCCGCGACGACCTGCTCCTTCGTACCGGTCAGGGTGGTCAGCACCGCCAGCAGCGCGGCCAGTTCCATCTCCCCCGGCGCACCCCTGACGACGCGCACAAGATGCTCGGCGGGTGTCACGGCGACGGGTTCCCGTGTTTCCGGGCCGGCCACGTTCTCACGGTGCATCGTTTCCCTCCGGTACTCCTCGAACAGCTCCGTCCGTGCCTTTTCCGTGCCTTTTTCCGTGCTTTCTCCGACGTCGCCCGCCGCGGCTGCCCCGGTGCACGGGGCGAGCCGGTTCTCGGCTACCGTCATCACTTCATTGAAAGGTCCCCCCGCCCGCGCTTCCAGGGAGCCGACCCCCTAATTCCCCACCCGCTCCCCCTATTCCAATGGTGATCGGGAACCGTCCCCGCGCGAGGGCGTCACCATTTCGGACAGGGCGACGCCGTCAAGCGGGTAAGGTCCGATAGGGGCCGTAAGGGGTCGCCACACGTCGGGACGCACGTGAACGCTGAACGCGCAGCCTGACGCAGAGGCTGCAGCCGGACCGAGCCAAGGAACTTGACTGATGGCCGCCATATCCAGCAACAACACCTCGAATTGGATTCGGGAATTTCATCCGGGAGACCTTTCGTCGCCCCGGTTGATCTGCTTCCCCCACGCCGGCGGTGCGGCGAGCTACTACTTCCCCGTCTCGCGGGCGCTGGCCGGCAAGGTGGAGGTCCTCGCCATCCAGTACCCGGGGCGCCAGGACCGTTACGCGGAACCGGCCATCGGCAACGTTGAGAAGCTGGCCGCCGCCGTCTTCCGCGAGCTTCCGACGGAGGGGCTCGACCGCACATGGCTCTTCGGGCACAGCATGGGGGCCGCCGTCGCCTTCGAGGTGGCCCGGCTGATGGAGCGGGAGCTGGACCGGTCCCCGCTCGGGATCATCCTGTCCGGCCGGCGCGCCCCGTCCCGGTACCGTGAGGAGACCCTCCACCGGCAGGGCGACGCGGCGATCATCGCCAACGTCCAGTCCCTCAGCGGCACCGACTCCGCCGTCTTCGACGATCCCGACACGCACCGCCTGATCATGCCGGCCCTGCGGGCCGACTACCGCGCCATCGAGACCTACCGGCCGGCCGGCGTCCCGCAGGTCACCTGTCCGGTCCATGTCTTCGTCGGCGACGCCGACCCGTTGAGCACGCTGGACGAGGCCGGCAGCTGGCGCGACCACACCACGGGCGAGTTCACCATGCGCGTCTTCCAGGGCGACCACTTCTATCTGACGGCGCGCCCCACCGAGGTCATCTCGGCGATCTCCCAGCTGATGGTGCCCGTCCCGCCGCGCGTCTGACCGCCCCGCCGCTGCCGCCCGGCGGCGGTGCGCTCGGAGCCGAACCGGTCACGACCCCCGCCCACGGATCGACTGGACTCTCGCCTGTGTGTTGTGATCAGGCGGACACCGACGCAGCCGGTCCGGCAGAGTGGGAGAAACGCCGTGTTCTACTACGTACTGAAGTACGTGCTGTTGGGCCCCCTGCTGCGCCTGCTCTTCCGGCCGCGGATCGAGGGGCTGGAGAACATACCGGCGGAGGGTGCCGCGATCCTCGCGGGCAACCATCTCTCCTTCTCCGACCACTTCCTGATGCCCGCGATCATCCGGCGGCGGATCACGTTTCTCGCGAAGGCCGAGTACTTCACCGGACCCGGTGTCAAGGGACGTCTCACCGCCTCGTTCTTCCGCGGCGTCGGGCAGATCCCGGTCGACCGGTCCGGCAAGGAGGCCGGCCAGGCGGCGATCCGGGAAGGGCTGGGGGTACTCCGCAAGGGCGAGTTGCTGGGGATCTACCCGGAGGGCACCCGCTCGCACGACGGACGCCTCTACAAGGGCAAGGTCGGTGTCGCGGTGATGGCCATCAAGGGGCAGGTCCCGGTGGTGCCGTGCGCGATGGTCGGCACGTTCGAGATCCAGCCGCCCGGTCAGAAGATCCCCAGCATCAAGCGGGTCACGATCCGCTTCGGTGAGCCGCTGGACTTCTCGCGCTACGAGGGCCTGGAGAACCAGAAGGCCGCGGTCCGCGCGGTCACGGACGAGATCATGTACGCGATCCTCGGGCTGTCCGGGCAGGAGTACGTGGACCGGTACGCCGCCGACGTGAAGGCGGAGGAGGCGCAGCGGGCGCCGGCGAAGAAGTTCCCGCGCCTGCGCCGCTGAGGACCCGGGCGGTCCTGCGTGTGAGAGGGGGGGGGCGGCCGTGATGGGCCGCGCCCCCCACCCCCCCCCCGCGCATGCCGAGCCGGACG
>NZ_JBHXRM010000036.1:36534-56215 GCF_042716895.1 Streptomyces sp. NPDC058653
GTGGGGTTTTGTCCCGTTTTTTTTGTGGCGTCTTTGGCCCGGGCGGGCGGGCGGGGCCGGCCGGGGGGGGGGGGGGTGTTGGCGGGGGGCGGGGGGGTGGCCCGCCCGCTCCCCCCCTCCCCGTCACCGGTGCTGCCCGTGCCGTACGACCCGGCGGGTCGTCACGGCTTGGGCGTGGCGTGCGGTGCGCACGTCACGTCGCGGCTGTCGAGCTCGCCGCCGAGCAGATAGGCCTCGACCCGATCGTTGAGACACGGGTTCGCCAGATTGGTGATGCCGTGCGAACCGGCGTCCCGCTCCGTGATCAGGCGTGAGCCCTTGAACCGCTTGTGCAGCTCGACGGCGCCACCGTAGGGGGTGGCGGCGTCACGCTCGGACTGCGCGATCAGTACGGGCGGCAGGCCCCGTCCCGTCCGGACCTCGACCGGTGTCTGCTGCTCCACGCCCCAGGTGGCACAGGGCAGGTTCATCCAGGCGTTGGCCCAGGTCAGGAACGGGTGGTCACGGTGGAGCCGGGTGTTGTCCCGGTCCCAGGTGCGCCAGTCGGTGGGCCACTTGGCGTCGGCGCACTCGACCGCGGTGTAGACGGCGTTGCCGTTCTCCGCGGCCTTGTTGCCCACCGTGTCCGTGAGATCGGGCGCGGCGGCGTCGACGAGCGCCTGGGTGTCCCCGGCCAGGTACTTGCTCCAGGTGTCGGCGACGGGCACCCAGCTGGAGTCGTAGTACGGGGCGCTCTGGAAGAGCCCGATGAGTTCGGCGGGTCCGACGACGCCGCCGATCGGCTCCTTCTTCGCGGTGGCGCGGAGCTTCTCCCACTGCTTGCCGACCTTGGCGGCGGTGTCGCCGATGTGGAACGTCGCGTCGTTCTCGGCGACCCACTTCTTCCAGTCGTCGAAGCGCTTCTCGAAGGCGACGTCCTGGTCCAGGTTGGCCTGGTACCAGATCTTCTCCTTCGACGGGTTGACCACGCTGTCCAGCACCATGCGCCGTACATGGGACGGGAAGAGCGTGCCGTAGACGGCGCCCAGGTAGGTGCCGTAGGAGACACCCACGTAGTTGAGCTTCCTGTCGCCGAGCGCGGCCCGCAGGACGTCCAGGTCGCGCGCGGTGTTGGGCGTCGTCATGTGCGGCAGCATCCAGCCGCTGCGCTCCTTGCAGCCGTCCGCGTACTCGGCCGCGAGCTTGCGCTGTGCGCGCTTGTCGGCCTCGCTGTCGGGAACGGGGTCGGCCTTGGGAGCCTTGACGAACTCCTGCGGGTCGACACAGGAGATGGGCGTCGAGCGCCCGACCCCGCGCGGGTCGAAGCCCACGAAGTCGTACGCCTTCGCCGCGTCGGCCCAGATGGCGTTCTTGGTCACGACACGGCGCGGGAACGCCATGCCGGAACCGCCGGGACCACCGGGGTTGTAGACGAGGGAGCCCTGACGCTCCCCCTTGGTGCCGGTGTTGCCGATCCGGTCGACGGCGATCTTGATCTGCTTGCCGTTCGGACGGGCGTAGTCGAGCGGAACGCTCACGTAGCCGCACTGGATCGGCTTCTCCAGGGACCATTCGGCCGGGCAGTCCGCCCAGTCGATCCCCTTCCTCGCCGCTCGTTCGGCGGCCACCTCGGCACCGGCCGCCTGGGCTTTCTGTGCCTTCTGTGCTGTGCTCCGCGCGGCCTGGCCACTGTCGGCGTGGCCGTCGGCGCTCGCCGATGTGGCGGCGAGCGTGGTCGCTATGAGCGTGCCCGCGAGCAGAGTGCCGGCCGAGCCGAGCACCGCTGTGCGTCTCAAGTGGTACCTCCCCCTGTGTGACGCGCCGCACGCCGCGGCGCTGTTCGTAGGGTTACCGAGGTGGATCCTTTCGTCTGTGTGCCAGTGGAGAACAGGCCAAACCGGCAATTCTTTGCCGAACCGATAGCCGGTGCGTCCGGTTCCGCTCAGCGGTGCAGCTCCGCGAGTACCTCGTCCAGGACCCGGCGCAGCGCCCGCGCGTCCGGCGCGAGCGCGGTCACCAGCGCCCCGGGACCGGCGAGCGGGGTGAGTACGGCGGTGTCGCCGAGCAGCCTCGGTGCCACCGGCTTCTCCTCGAACTCCGGTCGCACCAGCAGCAGTTGGCCGACGGCGCGATGGCCGCCGAGCACCGCTCCGCCGTCCCAGCCGCCGGGCGCTCCGGGTCCGAGCGCGAGTTGCTGGTCCAGCAGGGGCCGGCCGTCGTGGTGCACGGTGAGCCGGGTGGTGAGGGTGCCGGGCGCCTCGCCGTGCCGGCCGAGGATCAGCTCCTCGCGCAGGACGAGCCGGGCCGTGGGGGCGAGTTCGACGCGGGTGTGTGCCCGCAGGTCGCTGCCGGTGACGGAGATGAGCTGCTCGGGCAGCCAGTGCAGTGCGGCACCCTCGCCGACGGTCAGGCGTGTGTCGTACCCCGCGTGGTCGGCGGGTTCGTCGCCGGCCCGGTGGCCGGGCAGCGCGATCGTCGCGGCGGCGGCGTCGACGGTGAGGGCGGCCCCGTCCCGTACCACCGCCTCCAGGGCGAGCCGGTCGCCGCCGAGCGGCGCGCTCATCGCGCCGACGACGGTCACGCGGGCGCCGGGACGCCCGGTCGCGGGGCGCGTACGGCGCAGGGCGAGGGGTCCGTCGCTCTCCAGCACCGGCAGGGCCGTTCCCCCACGGCCGTCGGGCGCGGCGGTGATCCGGGCGGTGGCGTGGACGCTCATCCGGTCCAGGCGGCGAATCGCGCGCGCACCCATGCGGCCACCGGTGCCACTCCCTCCGGGCCGGTGAGCGAGGTGAACAGGACGGGCAGTTCGCCGCGCTGCTCCTTGGCGTCGGACGCCATGCGCCCGAGGTCGGAGCCGACGTACGGCGCGAGGTCGGTCTTGTTGATCACCAGCAGGTCGGAGGTGGTGACGCCGGGGCCGCCCTTGCGCGGGATGTCGTCGCCGCCGGCCACATCGATGACGAAGATCTGCGCGTCGACGAGGCCCTTGGAGAAGGTGGCGGTGAGATTGTCGCCGCCGGACTCGACCAGGATCAGATCGAGCGGTCCGACCGAGTCCTCCAGCTCCTCCACGGCTTCGAGGTTGGCGGAGATGTCGTCGCGGATCGCGGTGTGCGGGCAGGCGCCGGTCTCGACGGCCCGGATCCGCTCGGCCGGCAGCACGGCGTTGCGCAGCAGGAACGCCGCGTCCTCCCTGGTGTAGATGTCGTTGGTGACGACGGCGATGGACAACTGGTCGCGCAGCGCCCGGCAGAGGGCCGCGACGGTCGCGGTCTTGCCGGAGCCGACGGGCCCGCCGAGTCCGATACGCAGGGCGCGCCGCGACCCGTCGGGGCGCACCGCCCCCGCCCCGTGGCTGTGCGGGTCCGCGTACGGGGCGGTGTACGGGTCCGAGTGGTCGAGGTGCACGGTGCGGCTCCTTCGTCGTCGGGCGAGGTCGGGCGGGCGGTCGGCGGGGCGTTACGAGGCGAAGAGCCGCACCGCCCAGGCCGCGTGCGCCTCGGCGGTGATGTCGAGGAGCGGCGCGGAGGCGGCGGGCAGGGCGCCGGTCCCCTTGCGTACGGCGCGGTGCGCGGTGGCCACGGCGCGCCGCGCGGTCTCGTCGATGTCGGGTGCCAGGCGGGCGAGGACGGCGGTCGCGTCGAAGGGGTCCAGACTCAGCAGCCGTACGGCGGCGGTGGCGGGCCCGCTGACGCTCTCGTACAGCACGCAGTGCGCCGCGTCCTCGGCGCCCAGTCCGGCCGAACGCGCCGCGAGGCCGAGGACGATCGGCTGATGGGCGCCGCGCGGGCGGGCCGCCGCCAGGGCGTCCAGCTCAGGGCCCGGCCAGGTGGCGCGCGCGGCGCGCATCATCTGGCGGCCGAGTCTGCGCGCGGTGGCGCGCAGGGCCGGCGAGGGGGTGCGGGCGTCGGCGGCCTCGTCCAGGGCGAGGGGGTCGACGCCGAGCACGGCCGCGGCGGCGAGCGCGGCGGAGGTGAGTCCGGTGGTGTGCAGCCGGCCCCGGCAGAAGTCCGCCAGATCGCGGGCGTCGGTGAGCCGCCCCGCGCGGACGGCCGGTTCGGCGCCGCCGGAGTGGGCGTGACCACCGGCCGGAAAACGTCCGTCGGCGAGGACGAGCAGTGCCGCGCGGCTCATCAGAAGAGGAAGTAGCGCTGGGCCATGGGCAGTTCGGCGGCGGGCGCGGGTTCGACCACGTCGCCGTCGATCGTGACCGTGAAGCTGTCGGGGTCGACCCGGACATGCGGCAGGGCGTCGTTCTGCCGCATGTCGGCCTTGGTGACGGAGCGGGTGTTCTCGATCGGTACGAAGCGTTTGCCGAGACCGAGACGGTCGGGCAGTCCGTCCTCGATCGCCGCCGGGGCGACGAAGTTGACGGAGTTGTACGCCGGTGCGGTGCCGGTCGCGCCGAACATGGGCCGGGGCATGACCGGCTGCGGGGTGGGGATGGACGCGTTGGCGTCGCCCATCTGCGCGTACGCGATCTGGCCGCCCTTGACGACGAGTTGGGGCTTCACGCCGAAGAACGCCGGGTCCCACAGGACGAGATCGGCGAGCTTCCCGGTCTCGACGGAGCCGATCTCGTGGGCGAGCCCCTGGGCGAGCGCCGGGTTGACGGTGTACTTGGCGACGTAGCGGCGGACCCGGTGATTGTCGGCCCCGCCGTCGCCGGGCAGGGCGCCCCGGCGCTTCTTCATCACGTGCGCGGTCTGCCAGGTCCGCAGGATCACCTCGCCGATACGGCCCATCGCCTGTGAGTCGGAGGAGATGATCGAGATCGCCCCGAGGTCGTGCAGGATGTCCTCGGCCGCGATGGTCGTCGGCCTGATCCGTGACTCGGCGAAGGCCAGGTCCTCGGGGACCGCCGGGTTGAGATGGTGGCAGACCATCAGCATGTCGAGATGTTCGTCGATGGTGTTGACGGTGTGCGGCCTGGTCGGATTGGTCGAGCTGGGCAGGACGTACGGCTCGGACACCACCGTGATGATGTCCGGCGCGTGGCCGCCGCCCGCGCCCTCCGAGTGGTAGGCGTGCAGGGTCCGCCCGGCGACGGCGGCGAGGGTGTCGGCGACGAATCCCGCCTCGTTGAGGGTGTCGGTGTGGATGGCGAGCTGGACACCCGTCTCCTCGCAGACACCGAGACAGGCGTCGATGACGGCGGGGGTCGCGCCCCAGTCCTCATGGATCTTGAACCCGAGGGCGCCGCCCCGCAGTTGGGAGTGCATGGCGTCGCGGGACACCGTGTTGCCCTTGCCGAGCAGCCCGATGTTGACGGGATAGGTCTCCAGGGCGGCGAACATCCTGGCCAGATGCCAGGGTCCCGGTGTGACGGTGGTGGCCTTCGTACCCTCGGCGGGTCCCGTGCCGCCGCCGACGAGCGTGGTGATGCCGGAGGAGAGCGCCTGGTCGATCAGGGTCGGCGAGATGAAGTGGACATGGGCGTCGACGGCCCCCGCGGTGAGGATCTTGCCGTTGCCCGCGACGATCTCGGTCTCGGGTCCGACGACGAGGTCGGGGTGGACCCCGTCCATGGTGTCCGGGTTGCCGGCCTTGCCGATACCGGTGATCCTGCCGTCCCTGATGCCGACGTCGGCCTTGACGACGCCCCAGTGGTCGATGATCACGGCGCCGGTGATCACGGTGTCCGGCGCGCCTTCGGCCCGGGTCGTACGGGACTGTCCCATCGATTCGCGGATCACCTTGCCGCCGCCGAACACCGCCTCGTCCCCGGCGAGTCCGGGACCGCCGCAGCGGTCCTCCTCGATCTCGACCAGGAGGTCGGTGTCGGCGAGCCGGATCCGGTCGCCGGTGGTGGGGCCGTAGAGATCGGCGTAGACGGCTCTGCTCAGCTCAGGCATCGAGGGGACCTCCGGCCTCGCCGCGCAGACCCGGTACGACACGGCGTCCGGCGATCGGGACGAGTTCGACGTCGACGGGGATGCCGGGCTCGAACCGTACGGACGTACCGGCGGCCACGTTCAGACGCAGGCCGCGCGCCGCCGCGCGGTCGAACCGCAGGCCGGGGTTGGCCTCGGCGAAGTGGTAGTGGGAGCCGACCTGGACGGGCCGGTCGGCGGCGTTGAGGACGGTGAGGCTGGTGACGGGACGGCCCTCGTTGAGGGTCACGGCGCCGTCGGCGTACAGGATCTCGCCGGGATTCATCGGTGCGCTCCCCCGTCAGACGATCGGGTCGTGGACGGTGACGAGCTTCGTGCCGTCCGGGAAGGTGGCCTCCACCTGGACGTCGTGGAGCATCTCGGGGATGCCCTCCATGACGTCGTCGCGGGTGAGCACCTTGCGGCCGGACGCCATGAGTTCGGCGACGGTACGGCCGTCCCTGGCGCCTTCGAGGAGGTGGGAGGTGATGAGCGCGACCGCCTCGGGATGGTTGAGACGCAGGCCGCGCGCCAGCCGTTTGGCGGCGACGTCGGCGGCCACATGGATGAGCAGCCGTTCCTGCTCGTGCGGGGTCAACTGCACGTTTCCACCTCACTGTTGCGGCCCGGTCCGGCGTGGAGCCCGTTGTCGCCCGCATCGATTCAACACTCTGTTGAACGCGAACAGGGGCCGCACAGCCGGACATCGCACGTTACGGCGGAAGTTTTTCCGGCAGGTTAACCGGGCCTTTGCACGCCCATGGACATCAACCCGCGCAGCCCGTTCCGGAGGACCTCCACGGGGACCTCTCCGAAGAGCGCCTGCTGGGCGGCGAAGCCCTGTGCGGTGGCGATCATCGTGCGGGCGACATGCTCCGCCGGGATGTCGTCGCGCATCAGCCCCTGCGCCTGGTACGCCTCGACGACCGCGACCCAGGCGGTGCGGACGGTCTCGTACCCGGTCCGCATCAGCACCGCGAGCTCCTCGTTGCGCAGGGTCTCCGTCCACACCTGGACGATCAGACGGGGGATCTGGCCGCCGCCGTCGACGCCACCGACGAACTCCCCGCTCAGGACGCGTGCCATCACCGTGCCGAGCAGCACGTCGGGGGGCTCCGGCGGGCTCCGGCGCGCGGCGTCCTCGAACGCTCCCCGGATGTTGTCGAGGACCTCGGTGACGATGGCCCCGATCAGCTCCTCCTTGCCGGCGAAGTAGCGGTAGACGGCGCCGGCCGAGAGGTCGACCTCGCGCAGCACGTCCTGCATCGACGTGGCGTGGAAGCCGTTCCGCGCGAAACACCGCGCGGCCCCGTCGAGGATCTGACGCCTGCGGGCGTCCAGGTGCTGCTGCGATACACGGGCCATGCGATCAACGTAAAACGAACATTCCTTCTTGACAAGCTCCGCGCCTCCCGGTGACAGTGGCGGCATCCCTAAAACGAACGATCCTTCTTTTTGAACACCGTGGACCGAAGCGAGGACACCATGTCCGCCACTCCCACGCGCCGCATGATCGGCGTCGTGCTCCTGATCCCGCTGATCGCCGCCCTGGCGCTCGCTGCCTTCGCCTGGCCCGCCGCCCGCGTCGCACCGCGCGACCTGCCGGTCGGCGTCGCCGGCCCGGCGTCCGCGACCGCGCCGCTCCAGCAGGGGTTCGAGCGGCAGCCGGGCGCGTTCGACGTACACCGTTACGACGACGAGGCGGCGGCGCGCGAGGCGATCGAGGACCGTGACATCTACGGGGCGGTGGTCGCCACCGAGCAGGGGCCGCACCTCCTCACGGCGTCGGCGGGCAGCCCGGCGGTCGCCCAGCTGCTCCGGGACGCCGTCACCGCACAGGCCCCGGAGGGCGCCGCGGTACAGGTGACCGACGTGGTCGCCACCCCCGCCGGGGATCCGCGCGGCAGCGCGCTGGGCGCGAGCATGCTCCCGCTCGCGCTCGCGGGCGTCGCGACCGGCGTCCTGGTGAGCCTGCTCGCGCTGCGCGGTGTCCGCGCGGTGGGGGCGATCCTCGGCGCGGCGGCGCTGGGCGGCCTCACCGCCACCGCCCTCGCGCACAGCTGGCTGGAGGTGATCGCCGGCGACTGGTGGGCGGAAGCGGGAGTGTTCGGCCTCGCGGTGCTCGCCGGCGGCTCGACCGTGGCGGGGCTCGCCGCACTGCTCGGACGGCCGGGCATCGGCCTGGGCGCGCTGCTGATGGTGCTGGTCGGCAACCCGCTCTCGGGGGTGTCGAGCGCGCCCGAACTGCTCCCGGAGCCGGTCGGGGCGCTCGGTCAGTGGCTGCCGCCGGGCGCGAGCGGTTCACTGCTGCGCTCGGTCGCCTTCTTCGACGGGAACGCGGCCTTCGCGCCGGCGCTCACTCTCGCGGTCTGGACGGCCCTGGGCCTGACGGCGGTGGCCGTCGGGGCGCGCCGCCGGGACACGGAACCGGATCCCGCCGATGCCCCGGCGCCGACCCTGCGGCCCGCCCGGGTCGCGTAACGCCCACCGGGTGGTCACCTGGCCGGTCACGGCCAACACCCCGTGCGCACACGGCGGTTGAGCGGCGACTCGTCCGCGCACCACCTGCCCACATCAAAGGCGCGGCCCTCGGGCCGCGCCTTTTCCCATCGCCCCTCTGGCGCCGCTCTTCCCCCGCCGCGCTTCTCTCCGGAACCGGCCTGCGGCGGTCAGGCCTGCGGCTCGTGCTTGGCCACGATGCCGAAGTCGGCACGTTCGCCCGGAGCGGACGCCACCGAGCGGATCGCGCTCACCGAGGAGATCACGCGCTCCTGTGCCGCCGTCGCCTCCTCGGCCTTGAGGCTCTCCAGTCGTTCCAGGTCAGCGGCCGAGACAAGAGCGACGAGCGGCTTGCCGTGGCGTGTCACAACCACGCGCTCCTCGCCGTAGACGACCCGGTTGATCAGGTCGGCGAGTTCTGCCCGCGCTTGCGTCACCGGAATTTCGTAGGCCATGGTTGCCATCTTACGACCTGTACGTCCTGTACATTTTTTACAGCGGACGAGAGCCGCGTCCGGCACGCGAGGAGAGGCCCCACCATGCACCGTCCTTCCGCCCGCTACGTCCTGCCGGAGTTCACCGAGCGGACCTCCGCCGGGACCCGCACCCTCGACCCGTACTCCAAGCTCTTCGAAGGACGGATCATCTTCCTCGGCACCGCCCTGGACGACACCGCCGCGAACGATGTGATCGCCCAGCTGCTGCATCTCGAATACGCCGGGCCCGACCAGGACATCGCGCTCTACATCAACTCCCCCGGCGGCTCCCTCAGCGCCATGTCCGCCGTCTACGACACGATGCAGGTCGTCGGCTGCGACGTGGCGACCACCTGCCTCGGCCAGGCGGCGTCGACGGCCGCCGTGCTGCTGGCGTCCGGAGCGCCGGGCAAGCGGATGGCGCTGCCGGGCGCGCGCGTCGTCCTCCAGCAGCCGGGCATCGAGGAGCCGGTGCGCGGCCAGCCGTCCGATCTCGCCATCCACGCCGAGGAGTTGCTGCGGCTGCGCGCCCTGATGGCCGCGACGCTGGTGCGGCACACCGGCCGGAGCGCCGAGCGGATCGACGCCGACATCGACCGGGACACGATCTTCGACGCGGTGGGCGCCAAGGAGTACGGCCTGGTGGACCAGGTCGCCCAGGACCGCAGGTCGTCCCTCGGCTTCAACACCCCCGGATGAGACGCCGATGCTGCCGCCGGAGATGGAGCCGCTGCCCGCGCTGACCCGCGCCGAGGGGGACCTCGTCGACAGTTATCTCCGGGTCGTCGACCTGGTCGGCCGGATCAACCCCTCGCGCGCCGACGACACGTACGGCGCGCTGCGCGCGGCGCAGGCGCTGGTGACCAGGGCCGCCGAACTGCGCGACGCGCTGACGGTGATGCACGCGAGGGGAGAGACGGAGCTCCACACGCCGACCCTGGACCGCACACTCCGGCTGCTCGACGGGGAGCGCAGAGCCGCGCGGGTCACCATGCCGCCCGGCCCGGTGACTTGATACGGATCCGTGCCCCACGGACCCCGGCGCGGGGCCCACGAGCCTCGCCGCGCCACGGACTTCGGCCGCCGCCGCGCCCGTACGGACGCACCCGAGGAGCATCCGGGCGCTCGTTCGGCGTATCGACCCGCCCATGGCGATCGGACCGACGAGTTGCGGCCACCGATCGGCCGTCCGGTGGTAAGGCGTCGCTGCGTCGCAGGTACAGCGCGTGCGCGGTCATATGAGTTGTTCTGAAAATAGCCCCTATCAACCCATATAGCCCATAAGTGACGAGAGTCACACCTGCCCGTTTCAGCACGGAAATGAGCTGACGGCGCGTCAAGATCCGTGGGACGACAAGCCCCCGCCACCTCGGCGGGGCGGTCCGGGTGGACGCCGAGTCCTGCCGCCGCTCCGGATGCCTGGTCGACACGAGTGGATCGGCAGGAGTGGAGGACCCGAGCAGTTCGGGGCGGTCCGAGCATGGACCGCTCCTCGGGGTGAAGCCGCGTCAGCGGCCGGGCATCTTCGCCTGTCCGAACCCGACAGGTCATCCTTCACAGGCGGCTGACGAAGGGTTGCGCATGTCCGCGCAGACACAGGTCCCGTCACTGCTCTCCCGGGCCGGCACCGCGTCGGTCCTCCTCGCCGCCGTCGGCGGCACGATGCTGGCGCCCGGCGCCGTCCCGGAGGCCCACGCCCAGCCGGCCGCCGCGAGGGCGCTGGATGTGGCCGCGTCCAAGAAGGGCGCCCCGTACAAGTTCGGGGGCACAGGTCCGCACCGGTTCGACTGCTCGGGGCTGACGGCGTTCTCGTACAAGAAGGCCGGCAAGGCGCTCCCGCGTACCGCGCAGCAGCAGTACAACCGCACACGCCATATCCCGGCGTCCGAGCGCAGAGAGGGGGACCTGGTGTTCTTCCACTACGGAAGCAGCGTCTACCACGTCGGGATCTACGCCGGCCGCGGCAAGATCTGGCATTCGCCCAAGAGCGGTCAGGTGGTGCGGCTGGAGCGCATCTGGTCCCGCGGCGTCTGGTACGGCCGGGTCCGCTGACACCGGGCGTCACCGCGCCGACCGTGCCCGGCCCGCTCAGCCCTGGGCCCGTACCGTCCAGGGCAGGGTGATCCAGACCGTCTTGCCGCCGTCCGCGGTGGGGGTGACGGCGAGCCGCCCGCCGTGCTCGGCGGTCAGCGCCCGGATGATGACCATGCCGCGGCCGTTGTCCTGCTGGACGGCGGCCGGGAGCCGCTGCGGCCAGCGCGGGTGGCTGTCCGTGACTCCGACGCGCAGTTCCTCGTCGCGCCGCAATGTGACGTCGACCGTGAAGGTCGGCGAGGTGCCGAGGGTGTGCTGCACGGCGTTGGTGGCGAGCTCCGAGATGATCAGGCGAACCGTTTCGGCTGTGCCGGCGCCGTCCGGCAGTCCCCATTCGGTGAGCACACGAGCGACGTATCTGCGTGCCTCGGACACCGAGGCCGGATCGCTCGGCAGGGTGACGGATGCTTCCTGATGGTCTGCCATGGCGACGCTGTCCCTTTCCCACCGGGACGACGACCGACCTATGGCTGTTGCCCGCGGGTACGTCCCCGGATTGCGCTGCGCGCCACACTGCCATCAACGGCACCCGGTGCACGCGCGATCCGCCGGGATACGCCCCCGTCTGTCGCTCTAAGCGGTGAACCCTGCTACGCGAGACCGTATTTACACGGGCTCAAGTTCCGGGCCCCGGCGACCGACAGGCGACGAGGATACGCCCGGCACGGCGAGAGCCGCGCCAACTCATTCCGTGGGCGTCACGGCTCCGGCGGGAGCGGCCCCGATGATCGTCGCCAGCGCGCCCGCCACCTGGGCGTCCGTCAGATCGGCGCGGGCCGTGAGCCTGATCCGGGAGATCCCGTCCGGTACCGACGGCGGCCGGAAGCAGCCCACCAGCAGCCCCGCCGCCCGGCAGTCGGCGGCCCACCGCACGGCCGCGTCAGGGGAGGGCGCCCGGACGGAGACGACGGCCGCGTCCGGGCGTACGGCGGTGAGCCCCGCCCCGGTCAGCCCCCGGTGCAGCGCGCCGGCCACCGCGCGCGCCCGGAGGGCCAGCGACGGGTCCTCGCGCAGCAGCCGCAGGCTCGCCAGCGCGGCTCCCGCGGCGGCCGGGGCGAGTCCGGTGTCGAAGATGAACGACCGCGCCGTGTTGACGAGTTGGGCGACGACCCGGGCCGGGCCGAGGACAGCGCCGCCCTGACTGCCCAGCGACTTGGAGAGGGTGAGGGTGACGACCGTCCCCGGGTCCCCGGCCAGACCCGCCGCGTGCACGGCGCCACGCCCGCCGTCGCCGAGCACACCGAGACCGTGCGCGTCGTCGACGAGGAGGGCCGCGCCCCTCGTACGGCACACCTCGGCCAGCCGGGCGAGCGGCGCCGCGTCACCGTCCACCGAGAACACCGAGTCGCTGACGGCCAGCGCCCGGGAACCCTCGTACGTCTCCAGCGTCTTGGCCACCGCCTCCGGGTCCGCGTGCGGTACGACCACGGTCTCGGCGCGCGAGAGCCGGCAACCGTCCACGATGGACGCGTGGTTGGCGGCGTCGGA
The DNA here is from genome assembly GCF_042716895.1 of Streptomyces sp. NPDC058653. Lineage (NCBI taxonomy): Bacteria > Bacillati > Actinomycetota > Actinomycetes > Kitasatosporales > Streptomycetaceae > Streptomyces > Streptomyces sp. NPDC058653. Next base: position 48,944 of record NZ_JBHXRM010000036.1, read on the forward strand.
GACGACGAGCGAGCCGCGCGCGGTCAGCGCGGTGAGGGCGGCGAGGTTGGCGGCGTACCCGGACGACAGGACGAGGGCGGCCTCGAAACCGCAGAACGCGGCCAGCTCGCGCTCCAGTTCGGCGTGGAGTGCGGTGGTCCCGGTGACCAGCCGCGAGCCGGTGGCACCCGCGCCCCAGCGGCGCGCGGCGTCGGCCGCCGCGCCCGTCGTCACGGGATGGCGGGTGAGCCCCAGGTAGTCGTTGCTGGCGAGGTCCAGCAGCGGGGAGTCGGCGGGGCGGGGGCGCAGCGCACGGACCAGACCGGACCGCTCACGCAGCCGCGCCTCGTCGTCGATCCAGCCGAACGGGTCCGGCGGGGTCGACGGGGACGGCATGCCCGGCACGGGCGGTTCGGCTGGCACGGCTGAGGTCCTTTTGTAGGCAGCCCACAGACCCTAACCGTGGATCGCTCCGCCCCGGGTGTGGTCATACACACACCTGAATGCACCTGTCTTGTGGGATTCATCCTTGGCCCGGGGGCCCGCCGTAGGCCAGGATCGGCGCCATGGACCTGCTGAACACACTGGTGGAGAAGGGCCTTCGGCGAGAGCTGCCGTCGCGCGAAGAAGCGCTCGCCGTGCTGGCGACCTCCGACGACGAACTGCTCGAAGTGGTGGCCGCGGCCGGGAAGGTGCGCCGCCAGTGGTTCGGGCGGCGGGTCAAGCTCAACTATCTCGTCAACCTCAAGTCCGGGCTCTGTCCCGAGGACTGCTCGTACTGCTCGCAGCGGCTCGGGTCCAAGGCCGAGATCCTCAAGTACACCTGGCTGAAGCCCGACGAGGCGTCCAGGGCCGCGGCGGCCGGAGTGGCCGGCGGTGCCAAGCGGGTCTGTCTGGTGGCCAGCGGCCGGGGGCCGACGGACCGGGACGTCGACCGTGTCTCGCAGACCATCGGCGCCATCAAGGAGCAGAACGCGGACGTCGAGGTCTGCGCCTGTCTCGGTCTGCTCTCCGAGGGCCAGGCCGAGCGTCTGAAGGCGGCGGGCGCCGACGCGTACAACCACAACCTCAACACCTCCGAAGCCACGTACGGCGACATCACCACCACCCACACCTACGCGGACCGGGTGGAGACGGTGCGGCACGCGCAGGGCGCGGGTCTGTCGGCCTGTTCCGGGCTGATCGCGGGCATGGGCGAGAGCGACGCCGACCTGGTGGACGTGGTCTTCGGACTGCGCGAGCTGGACCCGGACTCGGTGCCGGTCAACTTCCTCATCCCGGTGGAGGGCACCCCGCTGGCCAAGGAGTGGAACCTGACCCCGCAGCGGGCGCTGCGCATCCTCGCGATGGTGCGGTTCGTCTGCCCCGATGTGGAGGTCAGGCTCGCGGGCGGGCGTGAGGTGCATCTGCGCACGATGCAGCCGCTCGCGCTGCACCTGGTCAACTCGATCTTCCTGGGCGACTACCTCACCACGGAGGGCCAGGAGGGCAAGGCGGACCTGGACATGATCGCGGACGCCGGTTTCGAGGTCGAGGGCACGGACACGACGACGCTGCCCGAACACCGGAGCGGCGGGTGCGCGAGCGCCTGCGGCCCGGCGGCGGACGACGCCACGGCGGACGACGCGGCATCCGTCGGGGCCCCGGCCGGCGCCGGGCCCGCCCGTACCGACCTGGTGACCGTACGGCGGCGCGGCGCCGGTACCGATCTGGCGCCCAATGCCTGACACGCCGCTTCCGCGCGTACCGGCTCCGGGCGAGCTCCTGGCGCTGGACCGGGCGCATGTCTGGCATCCGTACGGTCCGATGCCCGGCCGCACGGACCCGCTGGTCGTGGAGTCCGCGTCGGGCGTACGGCTCCGGCTCGCCGAACCGGCTTACGGGCAGCGCGAGTTGGTCGACGGCATGTCCTCCTGGTGGTCCGCGATCCACGGCTACAACCACCCGGTCCTCAACGAGGCGGCGCACGACCAGCTCGCCCGGATGAGCCATGTCATGTTCGGCGGGCTCACCCATGAGCCCGCCGTCCGGCTGGCGGCCCGGCTGGTGGAGATCACCCCCGAACCGCTCCGGCATGTCTTCCTCGCCGACTCGGGATCGGTGTCGGTCGAGGTGGCCGTCAAGATGTGCCTCCAGTACTGGCGTTCGCTGGGCCGCCCGGCCAAACAGCGGCTGCTGACCTGGCGCGGCGGCTACCACGGCGACACCTGGCAGCCGATGTCGGTGTGCGACCCCAAGGGCGGTATGCACGGGCTCTGGTCGGGGGTGCTGCCGCGCCAGATCTTCGCCGACGCGCCGCCCGCCGATTCCGAGGAGTACGACGAGACGTACGCGGACCGGCTGCGCGCCCTCGTCGCGCGCCATGCCGACGAGCTGGCCGCCGTGATCGTGGAGCCGGTGGTGCAGGGCGCGGGCGGTATGCGCTTCCACTCCCCCGCCTACGTGCGGGTGCTGCGCGAGGCCTGTGACGAGAACGGCGTGCTGCTGATCCTCGACGAGATCGCGACGGGCTTCGGCCGTACCGGCGCGCTGTTCGCGGCGGAGCACGCGGGCGTCAGTCCCGATGTGATGTGTGTGGGCAAGGCGCTGACCGGCGGATATCTCACGATGGCGGCGACGTTGTGCACCTCTGCGGTGGCCGACGGCATCTCGCGGGGCGAGGTGCCGGTCCTCGCGCACGGGCCCACCTTCATGGGCAATCCGCTCGCCTCCGCCGTGGCGTCCGCCTCGATCGACCTGCTGCTCGGCCAGGACTGGCAGGGCGAGGTCAAGCGGATCGGGGCGGGACTGCGGGACGGCCTCGCCGAGGCGGCGTCACTGCCCGGGGTGCGGGACGTGCGCGTCCTCGGCGCGATCGGCGTCGTACAGCTGGACCACGAGGTGGACATGGCGGCGGCCACCCGGGCGGCGGTACGCGAGGGTGTGTGGCTGCGGCCGTTCCGGGACCTCGTGTACACGATGCCGCCGTACGTGACGGACGACGACGACATCGCCCGGATCTGCCGCGCGGTGGCGGCGGCGGCGCGGGAGGCCTGAGATGCCCGTACTGATCGTCTCGGGGACCGGGACGGAGATCGGCAAGACCGTCGTCACGGCGGCCCTCGCCGCGGTGGCCCTGGCCGGGGGCCGTACCGTCGCGGTGCTGAAGCCCGCGCAGACCGGTGTCGCCCCCGGAGAGCCGGGCGACGTCGACGAGGTGGTCCGGCTGGCGGGCGCCCTCACCACGGTCGAACTGGCCCGTTTTCCCGAGCCGTTGGCGCCCGCGACCGCCGCCCGGCGCGCGGGCGCGCCGCCCGTACGGCCCGAGGAGATCGCGGAGACGGCCGAGAAGCTGGCGACCGAACACGACCTGGTGCTGGTCGAGGGCGCGGGCGGTCTGCTCGTACGGTTCGACGACGAGGGCGGCACGCTCGCCGACGCCGCCCGGCTGCTCGGAGCCCCGGTGCTGGTAGTGGCGCCCGCCGGGCTCGGCACGCTGAACATGACCGCGCTGACGGCCGAGGCGCTGGACAGGCGCGGGCTCACGGCGGCGGGTGTGGTGATCGGCAGCTGGCCCGCCGTGCCGGATCTGGCCGCACGCTGCAATCTGGCCGATCTGCCGGGCGTCACCGGTGCCCCGCTGGTGGGGGTGGTGCCGCACGGCGCCGGCGCGCTGGCCGCGCCCCGGTTCCGGGCGACCGCCGGCGACTGGCTGGCTCCGGAACTCGGCGGCGGCTGGGACGCCGCGCGGTTCGCGGCGGCCGTATCCCAACCGGACGCCTCGGCCCGCCGGGCCGCCGGGCACGCGGGGATACGGTAACGAGTTACGTCCCGCGAGCTGCCGGGCGGAGCCGTACGGGGAAGAATCATGGTCACGCCCTGTACGCCGGAGGAGATCCGCCCCATGCACCTACGCAATCGCAAGGCTCCCAAGGACTCCGTGCACCACCCGCTCTTCGCGCGTTTCTACGCGCGGATGAGCGTCGCCGCCGACAGCAAGGGCGGTATCTCCGCGCACCGCGCGGAGCTGCTGAGCGGTCTGTCGGGACGGGTCGTGGAGGTCGGCGCGGGCAACGGGCTGAACTTCACGCACTATCCGGCGGCGGTCTCCGAGGTCGTGGCGATCGAACCGGAGCGGAGCCTGCGGCGGCTGGCGGTGGGCGCGGCGATGCGGGCCGAGGTCTCGGTGGACGTGCGGCCGGGCACGGCGGAGGCGCTGCCCGTCGAGGACCAGGGGTTCGACGCGGCCGTCACCTCACTGGTGCTGTGCACCGTCCGTGACGTACCGCAGGCGCTCGCCGAGATCCGCCGGGTCCTGCGCCCGGGAGGCGAACTGCGGTTCTTCGAGCACGGGCTGGCCCCGGAGCGTGGCCTGGCGGCGGTGCAGCGGGTGCTGGACAGGACGGTGTGGCCGAAGCTCTTCGGCGGCTGCCACACGGCGCGGGACACGCTGGCCGCCATCCGCGAGGCGGGCTTCGAGTTCGGTGCGTACCGCTCCCTGCGGGTACCGGAAACGGGGCCGCGGACGCCGACCTCGCCGTGTGTGCTCGGGGTGGCGTACCGGCCGAGGGCGGATCTGGTCTGACGTGGTCGCCCGGTCCCGGACGCTCCGGGACCTGAGGTCCTGACGCCCTGGGGTCCTGAGTTCCTGGGGTCCTAGAGGCTCCAGCCGCGCAGTTCCTCGGCGATGCGCCGTACGTCCGCCGTGCCGTCCTTGACGAGTTTGGCCAGATCCCTGACACGCTCGGGCGAGGTGACGACCTTCAGACCGCTCGCGACGAGATAGCCGTACGCGACGGCCGAGGCGTACATGGCGTTGGACCGCTCCAGCGCGGGCACATGGAGCAGGCTCTGGAGCAGGGCCGCCGCGCGGGTGTGCGGGTCGGTGTAGACGGGGGTGCCGAATATCTCCGCCTCGTGCCGGCTGACGGCGGCCACGAGGGCGCCCCAGTCGGTGACTTGGGGATCGCCGGGCATCTTGTGCTCGGCGACCATCAGCAGCCAGGAGAGATCGATCCGCAGCGTCGGGTCGGCGCGTGAGGGGAGTTCGGGGGAATCGGGGTAATCCATTGAGGGCAGCTGTCTCAGTAGAAGGCGGGCGTGGGGAGTCCGGCGATGATCAGTATCCCCGACGAGGCTCGGCGGTGCGGATGGGCGGTGCGGTGATGGTGTCCTGCCCGCCCGCGTCCATGGCGTACCCGATCAGCGCCCGCGCATCCTCAAGGACCTCCGGATCGGCCGGTGTTGAGTGCCGTCGGTGGGCGAACACCGCTCGCAGCGCCTCGGCGTCGGACAGATGGCGGGTCGGTCCGTCGGTGCGGAGCAGCAGCCGGCGCGGTCGGTAGCTCCGTACCAGCGCGGCGGGTTCGCCCGCGTCGGCGCCCAACCACGCGGTGAGGGCGTCGGGTCGGCCCGAGTCGTCCTCGGTCAGCGCCATGCCCGTCCCCTCGTCGGGCAGCGAGTAAGCGCGGCTGTCGCCGACCCAGGCGCACCAGATGCCCTCGGGGCGCGACACAGGTGGTGGCGGAAGCGGCGTCCACTTTGGCGGCCGGTGCGCTGACGGCCCGGCCCGGCCCGCACGGGCGGCGGCGTCCGCGAGAACGGTCTCGGGCAGGGTCCCCCCGCTCAGCCCGGTGGCGAGGTGGGCCGCGCCGACGGTGGGGGCGACCTGCGCGGCCCGTTCCGCGCGGGGCGACACGGAGACGCCGTCGCACACGGCGCCGATCGTCCACCCTCCGCTCCCGGTCAGGGCCATCGCGTCCGCGTCGTCGCCGCGCCGTCCGCCCCGGTCGGGGGGCGACGGTCCCGCCGCCGGCGGGGCGGCCGCTCTGCCCGGCCCGGTCGGTCATCGGCCCCGGGTCCCGGCGGGTCAGGACGCGCGGACGGTCTCAGCGCGTGCCCTCGCGCCCCGTGCCACGGCCGGTGCCGCCTTCGGCGCTCCGGTCCGTGGCAGCGGCGGCGTCGCCGAACTCCTCGGTGAACACGGACTCGTACTGCTTCATGAAGTCGGCGGCGGACTCGACGAAGGTCTTCCCGACCTCGCCCACGTCCTGCCTGACGAGCTCCTCGATGTAGCGGTTCACGCTCATGCCGCGCCGCCCCGCCTGCCTCCGGGCGGCGTCCGCGGTGGTCTCGTCCACGCGTACGTTCAGCTGGGTCTTCGCCACCCCCACAAGCTAGCGCGCCGACGCTAGCGTCGGCAAGTGTGCCGATTTCCCGGTGATGCGGGTGATTACGCCATTAGGGTCACGCCGGTAGGGACCGCCTCCCGTTCGATGTCCACACACCCTTACGAGGAGACCTCATGACCAGGCCCTTCCGTTTCGGAGTGAACATGGTGACGCCCGCCTCGGGCACCGACTGGGGCAGACGGTGCAGGCGGGCCGAGGAGCTCGGATACGACGTCGTCCTGGTGCCGGACCATCTCGGCATGGTCGCCCCCTTCCCCGCCCTGGTGGCGGCGGCCGAGGCCACGGAGCGCCCCCGGCTCGGCACGTTCGTCCTCAACACCGGTTTCTGGAACCCGGCGCTGCTCGCCCGCGAGATCGCCACCACCGACGCCCTCACGGAGGGCCGGCTGGAGATCGGGCTCGGCGCCGGTTACGTACAGGAGGAGCACGAGCGGGCCGGGCTCGCGTTCCCGCCTCCCGGCGAGCGTGTCGACCGCCTCGTCCGAACGGTGGAGGCGTTGGAGGCTCTGCTCGGCGACGAGAGCCATGTGCCCGAGCCGGCACAGCGGCCCCGTCCGACGCTGCTCATCGGCGGCAACGGCGACCGGGTGCTGCGGCTCGCCGCCGAACACGCGGACATCGTCGCCTTCACCGGCGCCAGGCAGCGGGACGGCGCCATGACCGCGCTCTCGGCCGAGGAGCTGGACGAACGCGTCGCCGCCTACCACGGCTTCGCGGCGGCCCGTGAGACCCCGGCCGAGATGAACGTGCTGCTCCAGCTCGTGGCCGTGACGACGGACCGCGCGGCCGCGGTACGGCCCCTGCTCCCCCATCTGCCGGGCACCACGGAGGAGGAGCTGCTGAGGCTGCCGTTGCTGGCGGCCGGTACGACGAAGGAGATAGCCGGCCAGCTGCGCGAGCAGCGTGAGCGGTACGGCTTCTCGTACCTCACGGTCCTCGACCCGTACATGGAGGCGCTCGGGCCGGTGATCGAGGAGCTACGGGGTACGTGAGGGAGACGGGGGCGGGGGGGGCCCCCGGGGGGCCGGCCCCCCCCCCCCCCCCCGCCGGGCGCCGTTTTTTTTCTCCCACGCCCACCGGCCACAGGGGCTACCCGACCGGCCACCACCAGCCGGCCCGGCGC
>NZ_JBHXRM010000036.1:56225-80295 GCF_042716895.1 Streptomyces sp. NPDC058653
GGGGGGGGGGGGGGGGTGTTGGGGGGTGGGGGGGGGGGGGGGGGGGGGGGGGGGGGGGCCCGCCGCGCGGGCGCCCCCCCCGGCCCCTCGCGCACTCCGCGGACCGACGCACCACCGACAGCCGCGGATATCGCGCCGCCCTCCGTACGCTGGCCGACCATGGGACGGAGGTGACCCGATGACCGAAGTGCTCCTGCTGCTCGTGGCGCTGCTGCTCGCGCTGGCCTGTGGGGCCTTCGTCGCCGCGGAGTTCTCCCTGACGACGGTCGAGCGCGCCGACCTCGAACGGGCGGTCGAGGACGGCGAGCGCGGTGCGGCGAGCGCCATGAAGGCCGTACGCAGCCTCACCTTCCAGCTCTCCGGTGCCCAGTTGGGCATCACGGTGACCAATCTGGTCGTCGGCATGCTCGCGGAGCCGTCCGTGGCGAAGCTGATCCGCGGCCCGGTCGAGGCCATCGGCTTCTCGCACTCCGTGGCCTCGTCGCTGGCCCTGGTCATCGGTACCGCCCTGTCGACGGTCGTCCTCATGGTCGTCGGCGAGCTCGTCCCCAAGAACTGGGCCATCTCCTCGCCCCTCGCGGTCGCCAAGGTGGTCGCCACCCCGCAGCGGTTCTTCACCGCGGGCTTCCGCCCCTTCATCGGCCATCTGAACAACACCGCGAACCGGCTGGTGCGGCTGCTGGGTCTGGAGCCCACCGAGGAGCTGGCCTCCGCGCGCAGCCCCCAGGAGCTGGTCGCGCTCGCCCGGCACTCCGCCAAGGAGGGCGCGCTGGAGCCGGACACCGCCGCCCTGTTCGTACGGACCCTCAATCTCGCGGACCTGACGGCGGAGAACGTGATGACGCCGCGCGTCCAGGTCACCGCTCTCGACGTACTCGCCACGGTCGAGGACGTCGCCAACGCCACACGCGCCACGGGGCTCTCCCGCTTCCCCGTCTACCGCGACAGCCTCGACAGGGTCGTGGGCGTCGCCCACATCAAGGACGTGCTGCGTGTCCCCGCCGGGCGCCGGGCCCGTACGGGGGTGTCCGAGGTGCTGCGCGAGCCCCTGCTCGTACCGGAGTCGCTGACCGTGGACCGGCTGCTGGACCGGCTCTCCGGCAACGGGGCCATGGCGGTCGTGATCGACGAGTACGGCGGCACCGCCGGTGTGGTGACGCTGGAGGACATCGTGGAGGAGGTCGTCGGCGAGGTACGCGACGAGCACGACCCGCACGAGACACCGGACCTGGCGCGCGCCGGGGAGGACGCCGACGGCCGTGAGCTCTGGTCGGCCGACGGCGCCGCCCGCTTCGACCAGCTGTGGGAGATCGGGCTGCGGGCGCCCGAAGGGCCGTACGAGACGCTGGCCGGACTCGTCGCGACCGAACTCGGGCGGATTCCCGTCCAGGGCGACCACGTGGAACTCGGCGGCTGGCGTATCGACGTCGTCGACGCCTCGGGGCGGCGGGCCGCCCGCCTCCTGCTGCACGCGCCCCTCCCCGGGGACGGCGACGACGGCGAGGGGGACGGCGACACGAGCGGGGACACTGGCGGGGACAGGGACAGGGACAGGGACGGGGACGGCAAGAAGCACGCCCACGGCCTCGTCCGTCGCCTGGGCAGGAAGGCGGGCCGGTGACCGCGATCCAGTTGCTCGTCGGCCTGCTGACCCTGGTCGTCAACGCCTTCTTCGTCGGGGCCGAGTTCGCCCTGATCTCCGTACGCCGCAGCCAGATCGAGCCGGCCGCCGAGGAGGGCGACAGCCGTGCGCGCAGTGTCCTGTGGGGGCTGCGGCACGTGTCGGCGATGCTCGCCGCGGCCCAGCTCGGCATCACCCTGTGCACGCTGGTGCTGGGCATCGTCGCCGAACCGGCCATCGCGCATCTGCTGGAGCCCCTCTTCGACGCGGTGGGCCTGCCGGAGGGGGTGGTGCACCCGATCTCGTTCGTCATCGCGCTCGCCCTCGCGACGTATCTGCACATGCTGCTCGGCGAGATGGTGCCCAAGAACATCGCCCTGGCCGAACCGGTGCGTACGGCGCTGCTCCTCGGACCGGCGCTCGTGTGGCTGTCCCGGGCGCTGCGCCCGGTGATCTTCACGGTCAACGCCTTCGCCAACGGGCTGCTCAAACTCCTGCGGGTCGAGACGAGGGACGAGGTGTCGGCCACGTTCTCGGACGACGAACTGGGCCGGATGGTCACCGACGCCGGCGACGCCGGGCTCCTCGACGACCGCGCCGCCGAGCGGCTGCACGACGCGCTGGAGCTGGGGAACCGGCCGGTGCGGGACGTCGTCATGCCGCTGGAGCGGGTGGTGACGGCGCGGGTGCGGACCACGCCGGCGGAGCTGGAGGCGCTGGCGGCGGACACCGGCTTCTCCCGCTTCCCGGTGGTGGACGAGTCCCGGCGGATCCTCGGCTATCTCCATGTGAAGGACGCCCTGGACGCGCTGCCGCGCGACGAGCCGTTCGAGGTCTCCGGGATGCGGGCGATCGCCCAGGTACGCGCGGACACCCCGATGGACGACGTCCTGACGGCCATGCGCCGCAGCCGTACGCATCTGGCCGCCGTGCTCGACGAGGAGGGCCGGCTGGAGGGGCTGGTGACGATGGAGGACGTGCTGCGCGAGCTGGTCGGACGGCATACGCGGGGGAGCTGACGCCCGTCCGGGAGCCGGCGGGCCGCGCGATACGATCGCTGCGCCATGGAGAAGAACACCACATACACCAGCTTCGTCGCCCTCGGGGACTCGTTCACCGAGGGCATGTCCGATCTCCTGCCGGACGGTTCGTACCGGGGCTGGGCCGATCTGCTGGCCGCCCGGCTCGCCACCCGGACGCCAGACTTCCGGTACGCGAATCTCGCCGTACGCGGCAAGCTCATCGGCCAGATCCTGAACGAGCAGGTGGACACCGCCGTCGCGATGCGCGCGGATCTGGTGACCCTGGTCGGCGGGCTGAACGACACCCTGCGGCCCTCGTACGACGCCGGGCGCGTCCTCGGGCAGCTGGAGGAGGCGGTGGAGCGTCTCGCCCCGGCCTGCGGACAGCTGGTGCTGATGCGCAGCCCCGCCCGCCGGGGTCCGGTGATGGAACGCTTCCGGCCCCGCTGGGAGCGGCTCTTCTCCTTCGTCGACGAGCTGGGGGCCCGGCACGGCGCGCTGGTGGTCGACCTGTACGGGGCCCGGGTCCTGGGCGAGCAGCGCATGTGGGACGTGGACCGGCTGCATCTGACCCCCGACGGTCACCGCAGGGTCGCCGAGGCCGTGTGGCAGGCGCTGGGCGGGGAGCCGGCGGACGACTGGCGCGCGGAGCTGGCGCCCGCGCTGCCCGAACGCTGGCTGGCACGGCGCACGGTGGACGCGCGGTTCGCGCGGCAGTATCTGGGGCCGTGGATCGGTCGGCGGCTGACGGGCCGCTCGTCCGGGGACGGCAGGGCGCCGAAGCGTCCGGAACTGCTGCCGTACGAGGCGCTGCCGGGCGACGTACTGCCGGGCGACGCGGACCTGCGGCGCGAGCAGGCGTAGCGCCCCCCTCCGCGCGGGCGTCCCTCGTAGCCACGTACGAACGAGGCCGCGGCTCGGACCTGCGGGAACCGCCAAGTAGACTCCACCCACGTGACTGCTGCGTCTGTGAAGCCCCGTATCCCCAACGTCCTCGCCGGCCGCTACGCCTCCGCGGAGCTGGCCGTGCTCTGGTCCCCCGAGCAGAAGGTGAGGCTGGAGCGGCAGCTGTGGCTCGCCGTGCTGCGGGCCCAGCGGGATCTCGGCGTCGAGGTGCCCGGGTCCGCGCTCGCCGACTACGAGCGGGTGCTCGACCAGGTCGACCTGGCGTCCATCGCCGAGCGCGAGAAGGTCACCCGGCACGACGTGAAGGCGCGGATCGAGGAGTTCAACGCGCTCGCCGGCCATGAGCAGGTCCACAAGGGCATGACGTCCCGGGATCTGACGGAGAACGTCGAGCAGTTGCAGATCCGGCTCTCGCTGGAGCTGACGCGCGACCGTACGGTGGCCGTGCTCGCGCGCCTGGGGAAGCTCGCCGGGGAGTACGCGGAGCTGGTGATGGCGGGCCGCTCGCACAATGTCGCCGCCCAGGCGACCACCCTCGGCAAGCGTTTCGCGACGGCCGCCGACGAGCTGCTCGTCGCGTACGGCCGTCTTGAGGACCTGCTCGCCCGCTATCCGCTGCGCGGTATCAAGGGCCCCGTCGGCACGGCGCAGGACATGCTCGACCTGCTCGACGGTGACACGGCGAAGCTCGCGGACCTGGAGGCGCGGATCGCGGGGCATCTGGGCTTCGGCCACGCCTTCACCTCCGTCGGCCAGGTGTATCCGCGTTCCCTGGACTACGACGTGGTGACCGCGCTGGTGCAGCTGGCCGCCGGTCCCTCCTCGGTCGCGAAGACGATCCGGCTGATGGCTGGGCACGAGCTGGTCACCGAGGGCTTCAAGCCGGGGCAGGTCGGCTCGTCGGCGATGCCGCACAAGATGAACACCCGCTCCTGCGAACGCGTCAACGGGCTGATGGTGATCCTGCGCGGCTACGCGTCGATGACGGGCGAGCTGGCGGGCGACCAGTGGAACGAGGGCGACGTGTCGTGCTCCGTCGTCCGCCGGGTGGCGCTGCCGGACGCGTTCTTCGCGTTCGACGGGCTGCTGGAGACGTTCCTGACGGTCCTGGACGAGTTCGGCGCCTTCCCCGCCGTCGTCGCCCGCGAGCTGGACCGCTACCTGCCGTTCCTCGCGACGACGAAGGTGCTGATCGCCGCCGTACGCGCGGGGGTCGGCCGGGAGGCCGCGCACGAGGTCATCAAGGAGCACGCCGTCGCCTCCGCGCTGGCGATGCGTGAGCGGGGCGCGGAGCGCAACGAACTGCTGGACAGGCTCGCGGCCGACGACCGGATGCCGCTGGACCGGGGGCAGTTGGACGCGCTGATGGCCGACAAGCTGTCGTTCACCGGTGCGGCCGGTGACCAGGTGGCGGCGGTGGTCGCGCGGATCGAGGAGATCGTGAAGCGGCACCCGGAGGCCGCCGGATACACGCCCGGATCGATCCTCTGAGGCCGGCGAGGTGAGACCGGAGGAGCTGGCCGCCGCCCGCGACCGCGTCATCCCCGACGTGGCCGCGGCCGGCCTGGGCGTGCTCTTCTGCGGGATCAACCCCGGTCTGATGTCGGCGGCGACGGGCCATCACTTCGCCCGCCCCGGCAACCGCTTCTGGCCGGTGCTGCGCCTGTCGGGCTTCACACCACGGCAGTTGGCACCCTCCGAGCAGGACGAGCTGCTGACGTACGGCCTCGGCATCACCAACGTCGTGGCGCGGGCGACGGCACGGGCGGACGAGCTGGACGACGAGGAGTTCCGCGAGGGCGGCCGGCTCCTGGTGGCAAGGGTGGAGCGGCTGCGCCCCCGCTGGCTCGCGGTCGTCGGCATCACGGCGTACCGCACGGCGTTCGGCGAGAAGCGAGCCGTGATCGGCCCTCAGACGCGCACGATAGGCACCACCCGGATCTGGGCACTGCCCAACCCGAGCGGCCTCAACGCGCACTGGACCGCGGAGACGATGGCGCGGGAGTTCGCCGAACTGCGCACGGCGGCGGGCCTGCCGGACCGGGCCGGGGAGCTCGGCGCGTCCGGCGTCTGACGACGAGCGGGCGCCCAAGGGGCAACCGGCGGCGACCGGCCTACGATGACGACCGGCACACGGCGGCGACCGGGCTCCGACAGACGACCGGCGGCGCGCGTCGAAGGCCGCTCCCGACGTGCTCTTCCGGGTCCTGCTCCCTGCCACGAAAGCCGCGTTACGGCACGCTCCGGATGCCTTTTCGTCGTCCGTTAGCCGCCTCGGCGACCACCGAGTACCATCCGGCAGACACGCGCACGAGCTGGGAGGACATACCGTGGGGCGGCTGACCGGCGGGGACCCGTCCTTGTTGCGGCGGATCAACTCCGCCGTGGTGCTGCACGCCCTGCGCGGGGCCGACTGCCCCACCTTCACCGATCTGACCCGGATCACCGGACTGTCGCGGCCGACGGTGGAAGGTGTCGTCGAAGGGCTGATGGAACTGGGCCTGGTCGTGGAGTCCGCGCCGGGTGAGGGCGAGGCCCGGCGGCAGGGCCGGCCCGCGCGCAGATTCAGGTTCCGGGCCGAGGCGGGGCATCTGCTCGGCATAGAGATCGGGCCGCACCGGGTGGCCGCGCTGCTGTCGGGGCTCGACGGCCGGATCATCGGGGCCAGTTCACGGGAGGCCACCGAGACCGCGTCGGCGGACGAGCGGCTGGACCGGGTGCGGGTCGTCGTCGCCGACGTACTGCGCCGCGCGGGAGTGGCGCGCAGTTCGCTGCGGGCCGTCGGTGTCGGCTCCCCCGGGATCGTGGAGGCCGACGGGACGGTACGGCTCGGTACGGCGCTGCCCGAGTGGACGGGCCTGGCGCTCGGCGAACGGCTGCGGCGTTCGTTCCGGTGCCCGGTGCTGGTGGAGAACGACGCCAACGCGGCGGCCGTGGCCGAGCACTGGAAGGGCGCGGCCACGGACTCGAACGACATCGTGTTCGTCCTGGCGGGTCTCAGCCCGGGGGCCGGCTCGCTGATCGGCGGCCGGCTGCACCGGGGCTTCGGCGGCGCGGCCGGTGAGATCGGGGCGCTGCATCTGCTGGGCCGCGAGGTGACACCGGAGAAGCTGCTGTCGACGACCGACGAGCCGCTGCATCCGCTCGACGAGCGCGCGGTGGCCCGTGTGTTCGCGCTGGCGAAGCAGGGCGACATCGGGGCGAAGCAGGCCATGGAGCGGTTCATCCAGCGGCTGGTGCACGACGTGGCCGCGCTGGTGCTGGCGCTGGACCCCGAACTGGTGGTCATCGGCGGCTGGGCGGCCGGTCTCGACGGCGTACTCGACCCGCTGCGCGACGAGTTGTCGCGGTACTGTCTGCGCCCGCCGAAGGTGACGCTGTCGCTGCTGGGCGAGGCCGCGGTGGCGACGGGCGCGCTGCGCCTGGCGCTCGACCATGTGGAGGAACAACTCTTCGCCGTCGAGGGGACGGTGACGGCCCGCCGCTGAGACAGGCGACGGGCCGTACGTGGGGACGGGGGCGGAACCGGGCCTCGGTCAGGAGGCCTTGCGCTCGTCGGTGTGGTGGCTTATCTCCACGTCGCCGGTGTCCCCGAAGGTGAGCCGGCAGGTGTCCGCGCGGTAGGTGGCCATCGACACGGCGGCGGTACGGCCTCCGGCGAGATAGCGCGTGGTGACGACGAGGACGGGCGCGCCGGGCAGCCGGTCGAGCTCCTTCGCGTCGTCCACCCGGGCCGAGCCCAGCTCCACGGCGCGGTCCTGGCCCTCCATACCGAGCCGCTGCAACTCACGCAGCACGCTGCGGGCGCGGGCCGGGCCCGAGGGAATGTCTATGGCGGGCAGCTCGGGCACGGACGCCGACGGCACGTAGAGAAGCTCGGCCGCGACGGTCTGCCCGTGCGTCACGCGTGTCCTGCGGACCGTGTGGACCTCGTCGCCCGCGTCCGTCCCGAGCATCCTGGCCACGGCGGCGGGCGGTACGGCGGAGACCGAGTCGACGGGCTGCCACGCGTCCGGGTCGGCGCCCGGCCACTCCTGCTGGGTGGTCGACACGTCGACACCCATGCGCGGCGGCGCGACGGTCGTGCCGACGCCGCGGCGGCGCTGCAACCGGCCTTCGAGTTCGAGCTGTTCGAGCGCCTGCCGGAGCGTGGCGCGCGCGACTCCGAAGCGCGCGGCGAGGTCGCGTTCGTTGGGCAGGACCTCCCCGACCGCGAAATCGGTGTCCAGCGCTTCGCCCAGCACGGTCTTGAGGTGCCAGTACTTCGGTTCCGGCACCGTCTCCAGCTGCGTGGTCCCCACCGTGATCCTCCGCAATCGCCGTGTCCCCGGCGGCTTTTCCATGCACTTGTTTATTAAAGGTTCCTGCACTAACTCTCCGAGAGTAGGACGGCCGATCGTCTTGGTCAAGACCAATCCTGCGGCAACGCTCGACAGGATCGCACTGTGCCACAGATCGTTCACACAGAGTTCGCGGGTTTGGCGTGAAACGACGGCGTCAGCAGGTGAGAGCGTCGGAGGCGGGAACCGCGGGGGTGCGGGGACGGCGAGCGACGCGACGAGCGCGGCGGCCGGTGGGACGAGGGCTGAAAAGAGCAGGAGGGGCGCTCGGCGCCGGTCCGGCGGCGGGGACGGTACGGCGGTGATGCCCCGGGCCCGGGTGGTCCGGTTTAAGGTCCCCTTCCATGACGGAATCGGGGACCACCTCGGGTGAGGGCACGGCGGACGGCGCCGCGTCGGACGGCGGCGACGGTCCGGGGCGGGGGCCGGGTCCCTGGTCCGGCGCCTGGGACGTGCTGCTCGCCTCCGCGCCGGCCCGCCGCCGTGGGCGCGTGCTCCAGTCGGCTCTGCGGGAGGAGGTGCGGTCGGGGCGGCTGGCCCCGGGCACCCGGCTGCCGTCGAGCCGTGAACTCGCCGCCGATCTCGGTGTCTCCCGGGGCCTGGTCACCGACGCGTACGAACAGCTGACGGCCGAGGGCTACCTCCGCAGCGGGCGGGGTTCCGGTACGTGGGTGGGCGACGCCGTACGGGCCGCGGCCCCGAAGACCCGCGACCGGGCTCCCCATCCCCCGGGCGCCCGGGCCGACTTCGTACCCGGCACGCCCGACCTCTCGCTCTTCCCGCGCGCCGCGTGGGGTGCCGCGCACCGGGCCGTCCTCGCGCGGCTGCCGCACCGGGCGCTCGGCTACCCGGATCCGCGGGGCCTGCCTGAGCTCCGTACGGCGCTGGCCGCGCTCCTCGCCCGGCGGCGCGGGGTGGTGGCCGATCCGGAGCGGCTGCTGGTCTGTTCCGGGGTGGCGCAGGCGATGACGCTGCTCGGCCTCGCCCTCTACGGGCGCGGGGTGCGGGCGGTGGGTGTCGAGGACCCCGGCAGTCCCGAGAACAGCGCGGTGCTCGGGTCGGCCGGACTCCGTCCGGTCCCGCTGCCGCTGGACTCCGAGGGCCTGGTGCCGGGTGCGGCGGCGCGGGCGGGCGTCGGGGCGGTGGTGGCGACTCCGGCCCACCAGTTCCCGTCCGGCATCGCGTACTCGGCGGCGCGCCGTACCGAACTCCTCGACTGGGCACGGTCGGTGGACGGTTTCGTCCTGGAGGACGACTACGACGGGGACTTCCGCTACGACCGGGCCCCGGTCGGCGCGTTGCAGGGCCTGGACCCGGAGCGGGTCGCGTACATGGGCTCGGTCAGCAAGTCGATGGCGCCGGGTCTGCGGATCGGCTGGCTGCTGGCGCCGGAGGAGCTGACCGAGGAACTGGTCGAGCGCAAACGCACCATGGACCTCGGCAATCCCGTACTGGAGCAGGCGCTGCTCGCGGACTTCGTCCGGCAGGGCGGCTACGACCGCCATCTGCGCCGCTGCCGGTCCGCGTACCGGCGCCGCCGGGACACGCTGATCGCGGCGCTGGACGAGCACTTCCCCGGCACCGAGGTCAGCGGCATCGCGGCGGGCCTGCACATCATCGCGGCGCTGGACGAGCGGTACGGCCCGGAGGCGCGGTTCCTGGCGCGGGCGGCGGGCGCCGGGGTGGCGCTGCGCCCGCTGGCGTACCACGGCACGGCGCGGCCGGACGACGGCCGGGTGCGGCTGGTCATGGGGTACGCGCACCAGTCACCCGCCGGGATCACGCGCGGCGTCGGGCTGTTGGCACGGGCGGTCGGGCCGGGCTGAACCGGGCCGGTACGGGCGCGCCGGCGGGCGGGTTGTTCACCCGGGGTTCGTGTACCGGCCGCTGCCGGGCGCTACCTATGGCACGTCACGCCAGACACACCGTCCCCACACCTCACCCGGCCCGCGCCACCCGCCGCCACCAGTGGCCGCGCCGAAGCAGCGCCGAAGCGCAGCACCGAAGCCGTACCGAAGCACCGCCGATCCGCACCGATCCCGCCGCAGGAGGCACATCGATGACGAACAGCCCCCGGAATCCCGCCACGGACCGCCGCACCGTACTGCGCGGCTCCCTCGCCGCCTCCGCCGCACTGGCCCTGCCGACGACCGCCGCGGCCGTCGCCGGGACCGTCGCCGGAGCCGCCCCCGCCCAGGCGCTCTCCGGCCGGCCGAGCGCCGACTGGGGTGTCCAGGTCGGGGACGTCACCTCGTCCTCCGGTCTGGTGTGGATCCGCTCCGACCGGCCCGCGCGGATGATCGTGGAGACCTCGGCGACCAGCTCCTTCCGCCACACCCAGAGGTGGCACGGCCCGGTCCTCGGCGCCGGCAGCGACTTCACGGGGACGACGCCGCTGCGCGGACTGCCCGCCGGTGAGCAGGTGCACTACCGGGTGACGCTCGCCGACCCCGACAACCCGCGCCGTACGGGCGAGCCGGTGTACGGCACGTTCCGTACCGCTCCCGCACGGCGCCGACAGGGCGTGCGCTTCCTGTGGTCGGGCGACATCGCCGGCCAGGGCTGGGGCATCAACCCGGACATCGGCGGCTACCGCGCGTACGACGACATGCGCCGGCTCGACCCCGACTTCTTCCTGTGCAGCGGTGACACCGTGTACGCGGACGGGCCGCTGGAGCCGTCGGTGACGCTGCCGGACGGGCGGATCTGGCGCAACATCGTCACGGAGGAGAAGTCGAAGGTCGCCGAGACGCTGAACGAGTACCGGGGGCAGTTCCGCTACAACCTGCTCGACCAGAACGTCCGCCGGTTCAACGCCCAGGTGCCGACGATCGTGCAGTGGGACGACCACGAGGTGCGCAACAACTGGTACCCGGGCCAGATCCTGGACGACGTCCGGTATCAGGAGAAGGACGTCGACGTGCTCGCGGCGCGCTCGTTCCAGGCGTTCGGCGAGTACTTCCCCGTGACGACCCTCCAGGCGCGCGGCGAGGACCGGCGGGTGCACCGGGTGGTGCGGTACGGGCCGCTGCTCGACGTGTTCGTGCTGGACATGCGCTCGTTCCGGAACGCCAACTCCCCCGGCCGGCAGGCCGACGACACGACCGGCATCCTCGGCGCCGAGCAGCTCGAATGGCTCAAGCGCGAGTTGTCGCGTTCGCGCGCGGTGTGGAAGGTGATCGCCGCCGACATGCCGATCGGTCTCGTCGTGCCGGACGGCACGGCGAACATCGAGGCCATCGCCCAGGGCGACCCGGGCGCGCCGCTCGGGCGCGAGCTCCAGATCGCCGACCTGCTGCGGTTCGTCAAGCACCGCCGGATCACCGGCACGGTGTGGCTGACGGCGGACGTGCACTACACGTCGGCGCAGCACTACGAGCCGGAGAAGGCGGCGTTCAAGGACTTCGCGCCGTTCTGGGAGTTCGTGTCGGGCCCGCTCGCGGCGGGCGGTTTCCAGGCGAACGCGCTGGACCCGACGTTCGGGCCGAACCGTGTCTTCGTCCAGGCTCCGGACCGGGCGAACGTCTCGCCGATGGAGTCGTCGCAGTACTTCGGCGAGGTCGACATCGACGGCGGCAGCGGTGAGTTGACCGTGCGGCTGCGGGCGCAGGGGAACAAGGTGCTGTTCAGCAAGGTGCTGAAGCCGGGCCGGGTCGGCCAGTAGACCCCGGTCCACTGATCTCTCCGGACGCGTGGGTACCGCGAGGTGCTCGCGCGTCCGGGAGCAGGTAGCCTCGCTGGTGTGACGGGTGAACAGACCCCGTCCGTGACCGTCGGCGGTCACGCGCCCCGGGGCTTCTCCGGCCACCTCGGCCGCCTCGGCCTCTCCCCGGGGAGTGGACAACTCGCGCCATAAATCAGCCAAAAGTATTTGATAGGGGAACAGAAGCATCTTTTACCCATCAGTCACAGTACGTTCGTGATCGCGCAACACCGTTGAGTCACAGTGAGTGCATGACCGATGTGACTCACTCGAAGAGTGCCCGCCGTCCCCACCACTGGCGCCGGGATCTCGTCGAACTGGCCGCCCTGTTCACGGCGGTCGCGGTCGCCGACGCTGTCGCGAACATGATCGTGCACGGGCCGGACGGACCCGTCCTGCTGGTCGCCTCCGCGATCGCCCTGGTCATCACGGCCGGATTCCACACCTGGTGGTCGAGACACCACGGCCACCACGCCGACATCGCCGGCCGCTCCGCCGTCGACGTACGCGCCGCGGACACTCCGTCGGACGGGCCCGACGGCCTCGCGGCCGGCGGCCACGCCGACACCGCAACCACCCTCTGGCGGATGCGCGCCACCGTGCGGGACGCCCCCGGTTCACTGGCCGCGCTCTGCACGGTCCTCGCCCGGCGCCGGGTGGACATCCTCACGCTCCAGACCCACCCGCTGGCCACCGGCACCGTCGACGAGTTCCTGCTGCGCGCGCCCGCGTCGCTGCCCGCGCGGCAGCTCACCGACGAGATCTCCCGCGCCGGCGGCAGCGACATCTGGATCGAGCGCGCCGACGCGCACGACCTCGTGGACGCCCCCACCCGGGTGCTCGGCCTCGCCACCCGTACCGCCCTCGACGGCGCCGAACTGCCCCTCGCCCTGCGCCAGTTGCTCGGCCGCTGCACGATCCACTCGCTCCCCGCCGTCTCCCCCGCCGAGGGCCCGACCGGTGAGTGCGCCCCGGTCGAGGGCATCCTGGAGGGCACCACGATGCGGATGCGCGACCCGAACGGCGGCGTGATCAGCGTCGAGCGGCACCATCTGCCGTTCACCCCGGCCGAGTTCGCCAGGGCGCGTGCCCTGATCGAACTCGACGCCCGCCTCGGCCCGCGCGTCCCCCACGGCCGGGACGTCCTGACGCTGCCCGAGGGCAACGCGATCACCGTGCGGCGCGCCGACCAGAGCGACGTGGACGCGGCGTCGGCGATGCACGCGCGCTGCTCCGACCACACCCTGGGCCTGCGCTACCGCGGTCCCGTCGACGACGCCGACCGCTATCTCGACCATCTGCTGAGCCCCCGCCACGGCCGGACGCTCAAGGTCCAGACGGCCTCCGGACGACTCGTCGCCCTCGGCCATCTGCTCTGGGACGGCGACGAGACCGAGCTCGCGCTGATCGTGGAGGACGCCTGGCAGCGGCGCGGCATCGGCTCCGAACTGCTCGGCCGGCTCGTCGCGCTCGCCGTCGACGCGGGCTCCAGCAGCGTGTACGCCGTGACGCAGGCGTCCAACACCGGCATGGTCGCCGCCATGCGCGGACTCGGTCTGCCCCTCGACTACCAGATAGAGGGTGGCACCCTCGTCGTCACCGCCCGGCTGAAGGGGACGGACGAGGCACCGTACGGGGCTCAGGAGATCGCCCTGCGCGACCAGGCCGGCCGCTGAGCGCCTCGGTCAGATCCCGCCAGAGATCCTCGACGTCCTCCAGTCCGACCGACATCCGCAGCAGCCTGTCGCTCACCCCGGCCGACCGCCGGTCTCCCTCCGCCACGACGCGGTGGCTGATGGAGGCCGGGTGCTGGATGAGCGAGTCCACGCTGCCGAGGCTCACGGCGGGGGTGATCAGCCGGACGCCCGCGATCACCTCGTGCGGGTCGCCGTACACCTCGAAGGAGACCATCGCGCCGCCGACGGCCGGGTAGTGCACCCGGGCGATGCGCGGGTCGGTCGCCATTCTGCGGGCCAGGTCGGCCGCGGTGGCCGACGCCGCCCGTACCCGCACCGGCAGTGTGGACAGACCGCGCAGCAGCAGATAGCCGGCCATCGGATGCAGGACACCGCCGGTCGCGAACCGTATCTGGCGCAGCGTGCGCGCGAACTCCTCGTCGCACGCGACCACACCGCCGAGTACGTCGCCGTGGCCCCCGAGATACTTCGTCGCGCTGTGCAGCACCAGCCGGGCCCCGTGCTCGACGGGCCGTTGCAGGACGGGGGTCGCGAACGTGTTGTCGACCAGCAGCGGGATCGAGCCGCAGTCGTGCGCGACGGCGGCGATGTCGACCTCGGCGAGGGTCGGGTTCGCGGGCGTCTCGACCATCACGAGCCCGGTGTCGGGGCGGATCGCGTCGGCGATGCCCGCCGGATCGGTCCAGGTGACCTCCGTACCGAGGAGCCCGGCGGTCAGGAGATGGTCACTGCATCCGTACAGAGGACGCACCGCGACGACATGGCGCAGTCCCGTGGCCGACCGTGCGAGCAGGACGGCCGTCAGGGCGGCCATGCCGCTGGCGAAGGCCACCGCGCTCTCGGTGCCCTCCAGGCGCGCCAGCGCCGTCTCGAACCGGGCCGTCGTCGGATTGTCCAGGCGCGCGTAGACGGGCGGCCCGTCGGGCAGCGCCCCGGTGGCGGCGAACTCGTCTATCCGCGCCGCCTCCTCACGGGTGTCGTAGGAGGGATAGGTCGTCGACAGATCGATCGGCGCCGCGTGCACACCGAGTCGCGCGAGATCCTCGCGCCCCGCGTGCACGGCCTCGGTCGCGAGCGCTCGGGGAAGGGTCCGGGGGAACGTATCGGCGAGGTGGGCGGCTACGGGGTCCGCCGTGCCGCGGGCATCCATGGGGTCCATGGGCACACTCTGAACATCCGGCGGGAATCATGGGGGATCCTCCGTGCTACGTTCGCCGAATGAGCGAGTCAGTCGCACTTGACACGGTCGATCTGCATATTCTGCGCCTGCTGCAGAACGACGCACGGACCACCTACCGGGACATCGCCGCCGAGGTCGGGGTGGCCGCGTCGACCTGTCTGGACCGAGTGGCCAGACTGCGGCGATCCGGGGTGATCCTGGGGCATCAGCTGCGCCTCGATCCGGCCAAACTCGGCCGTGGGCTCCAGGCGTTGCTCTCCGTACAGGTCCGGCCGCACCGCCGCGAGCTGATCAAACCGTTCGTGGAACGGATTCGTGGCCTGCCCGAGTCCCGCGCCCTGTTCCATCTGACGGGGCCCGACGACTATCTGGTCCATGTGGCGGTCGCGGACACCGCGGATCTCCAGCGGCTCGTGGTGGACGAGTTCACCTCACGGCCCGAAGTGGCCCGTGTCGAGACGCGCCTGGTCTTCCAGCAGTGGGACTGCGGTCCCCTTATGCCCCCTTCATCGGCCAATCAGCCGACGACGCGGTCCTGAGGTGGGGTGACGCGCGGTCCTCGCTCGGAGAGGATGTGGCCCATGCCAGACACCTCCAGCAGCGCGCTGCCCCGCCAGGTCGCCGACGCCTATGTCGACGCACTCATCGAACTCGATCCGATCACCGGTACCTTCCTGGGTGTCGCGGCCAGTTCCGGCCGCCTCCCCGACTACTCACCGGCCGGAGCGAAGGCCCTCGCCGACCTCGCCCGCGAGACCCTCGCGGAACTCGACGCCGCGACGAAGCTGCCGGGAGCCGACAGCGACCAGGAGCGGCGCTGCGCCAGGCTGCTCCGCGAACGGCTGAACGCCGAACTCGCCGTCCATGACACCGACGAGCATCTTCGGGCCGTCAGCAACATCCACTCCCCCGCCCACCACGTCCGCGAGATCTTCACCGTCACGCCCACCGAGACGGTCGAGGACTGGGCGGCTGTGGCCCAGCGCCTGCGCGCCGTACCGGCCGCGCTCGACGGGTTCCGCGAGTCGCTGGCCCTCGGCCTGGAGCGGAAGCTGTTCGGCGGGCCCCGGCCGACCGCGACGTTCATCGCCCAGCTCACGGATTGGGCGGGCGACGGCCGCGGCTGGTTCGAGGAGTTCGCGGCGTCCGGACCGGACTCGCTGCGTGCGGAGCTGGACGCGGCGGCGGTCGCCGCCACCGGCGCCGTCGTCGAACTGCGGGACTGGATGCGGGACGTGTACGCGCCGGCCGTCGAGGACGCCCCGGACACCGTGGGCCGGGAGCGCTACGCCCGGTGGTCGCGCTACTTCAACGGCACGGATCTCGATCTCGACGAGGCTTACGCCTACGGCTGGTCCGAGTACCACCGGCTGTACGCCGAGATGACCACCGAGGCCGCCAAGATCCTGCCCGGCGCGACCCCCTGGGAGGCGCTGGCCCATCTGGACGAGCACGGTGAGCACATCGAGGGGGTCCAGGAGGTACGCGAGTGGCTCCAGGGCCTGATGGACGAGGCCATCGAGGCGCTGGACGGCACACACTTCGAACTCGCCGACCGGGTACGGAAGGTGGAGTCCCGCATCGCCCCGCCCGGCGGCGCGGCGGCCCCGTACTACACCGGCCCCTCCGAGGACTTCTCCCGTCCCGGCATCACCTGGCTGCCGACGATGGGCGAGACACGGTTCCCGGTGTACGACCTGGTCTCCACCTGGTACCACGAGGGTGTCCCCGGCCATCACCTCCAGATCGCCCAGTGGACGCATGTCGCCGACCAGCTCTCCCGCTACCAGGCGTCCGTGGGCGGTGTCAGCGCGAACGCCGAGGGCTGGGCGCTGTACGCGGAGCGGCTGATGGACGAGCTGGGCTTCCTGCCGGACGCGGAGCGCAGGCTCGGCTATCTGGACGCGCAGATGATGCGTGCCTGCCGGGTCATCGTGGACATCGGCATGCATCTGGAGCTGGAGATCCCGGAGGACTCGCCGTTCCACCCGGGCGAGCGCTGGACGCCCGCTCTGGCGCAGGAGTTCTTCGGCAACCACAGCGGCAGGCCGGCGGAGTTCGTGGAGAGCGAGCTGACCCGCTATCTGTCGATGCCCGCCCAGGCGATCGGCTACAAGCTGGGCGAGCGGGCGTGGCTCCTGGGCCGCGCGAACGCGCGCGAGCGGCACGGGGACGCGTTCGACGCGAAGGCGTGGCACATGGCGGCGCTGTCGCAGGGGTCGCTGGGTCTGGACGATCTGGTGGACGAGTTGTCCAAGCTATGAGCGGCCCGCGGGCGCCCGGCGTCCCACCGCCGGGCGCCCGCGCGTAGGACTTCGTTTGTACGGCTCCGACTTCCGAGCCGGACCTCCGGGCTCGCGTGGCCTCGCACGTGCGGCTCCGACGTCGGTCGCGGAGTCCGGAGGACTGTCCCTACGACGGGACCGTCGATGGGCCGGACGTACCTGCGGGCCCATGAACTGCCGCGCTGGTAGGGGGTGCTCACCCCGGACGGCGTCCTAGGATGAGGCGCGGCCGAAGCAGGCCGTAGGCCGAAGGAGCTGAGAATGACGCGGTACCTGATCTCGTTCGACGACGGCTCGATGAACTTCCCCGAGGAGGAGTTGCCCGCGGTGGCCGACGCCTCTCTCGATGTGGTGCGCAGGGCTCAGGACGCCGGTGTGTGGGTCTTCGGCGGTGGGCTGCCGAGCCAGCGGGCGAGCGTCGTCGCCACCGACGGGACCGTCACCAAGGGCCCGTACCCGGAGACCAAGACGGTGCTCGGCGGGTTCGCGGTCATCGAGGTGTCCTCGCATGAGGAAGCGCTGAAGTGGGCCGCCGAGATCGCCGCCGCGTGCCGCTGCGCGCAAGAGGTCCGGGAGTTCATGCACGACCCGACTTCCTGACCGAGGACAATCCGCCACGGCCGAGGACGACCCGCCACGGCCGGGGCCGAGAGCACGGCGCCGGGCACCGGGAGCCGCCGGAGGTCACCGCGGTCGTGGCAGGTCCGCGGGGCGCTCCCGGGGCCACGGGCCGCCGGGAACGGGGCTGAAGTGCTCGCCGCTCAGCAGGAAGCCGCCCTCCGAGTCGATCACCTGACCGGTGATCCACGCGGCCTCGTCCGTGGCGAGCCAGGCGATCAGCCGTGCCGGGTCGTCGGGCATTCCCCACCGTCCGGCCGGGAACATCCCGGCGATCCGGTCGTACGCCTCGCCGGTGAGGTAATCCGTGTCGACGGGGCCGGGGTTGACCGTGTTGACAGTGATCCCGGCGTGGCCGAGCGCTGCCGCCAGGGTCCGGGTCGCCGAGGCGAGTGCCCCCTTGGACAGGCTGTAGGCGATCTCTTCGGGCATGCCGTTCCGGAGATCCTGGCCGGAGGTCATCATCACGACGCGGCTGCCGTGCCGGATCCGTACAGGGTGGGCGACGCGCGCCTTGGCGTACTCCTGGACCAGCTGGATCACCGAGCGGGTGTTGGTCGCCCAGTGCGCGTCGAGCATGTCCGCGTCGATCTCCCAGAGGGTGCCGTCCGAGCCGCTGCGGGCATGGTTGGCCACCAGAATGTCGACCACTCCGCCGAGCGCCTCGCGGGCGGCCCGGAAGACCGTGGCGGGACCGTCGGGGTCGGACAGGTCGCCGGGTCCGTGCTCCACCGTGGCACCCGGACACCCGAGGGCTTCGCGGACCCCGGCGGCGACCCCGTCGGGGCCGTCGGGGTCCGCTCCCCAGGCCTGCGTCCGGTCGTGCGGCACATGGTGGTGGAGGTAGACGCTCGCGCCGTACGCGGCGAGGCGCCGGGCGACCGCGTACCCGATACCGGCGCGCCGGCTGGCACCGGTGACGAGGGCGGTACGGCCCCGGAGGGGCATGTACTCACGGCGGAGGGACTGGGCGTCGGGCTCGGATAGTTGAGGCATGGTCAGCCATGATGGTCGGCGGCCGGGGCGCTGTCATACGGATTGCGACGGCGCGCCGCACAGCGACCGGGGCCGTGCCGGGAGGCTCGTACTCCTTGACCTGGGGCGTACGAGGTCCCTACGCCCCGGCCGGTACGGCTCAGCCGTCGGTGCCGCCCGTGCGGAGGCTGACCGTCGAGCCCCGGCGTGACTTCGTCACCTCCAGCTGCGTGGGAATCCGGCGGCGGAGGTCCGCGACATGGCTGACTATGCCGACGCTCCGGTCGCGTTCACGCAGCGAGTCAAGCACGTCCAGGACCTCGTCCAGCGTCTGGTCGTCCAGACTGCCGAAGCCCTCGTCGATGAAGAGGGTGTCCAGACGCGCGCCGCCCGCCTCGTCGGTGACGACGTCCGCGAGGCCGAGCGCGAGGGCGAGGGAGACGAAGAACGTCTCGCCGCCCGAGAGGGTCGCCGTGTCCCGCGCGCTGCCCGTCCAGGAGTCGATCACATGGAGTCCGAGTCCTGACCGCTTCCCGCCACCGCCCCGCGCGTCGGAGTGGACCAGGGTGTAGCGGCCCGAGGACATGCGCAGCAGCCGCGCCGTCGCCGCCGAGGCGACCTGTTCGAGCCGGGCGGCCAGGACGTACGACTCCAGCCGCATCTTGCGGTCGTTGTCGGTGGAGGTGCCGGCGGTGAGCGCTGCGAGACGGGCCACCCGCTCGTACTCCGTACGGAGGGGGCCGAGGCGCCGTACCTCCTCCTCGGCCCGCCGGGACAGCGCGGCCAGCTGTGTGCTCCGTCCGCGTGCCTCGTCCAGCGCCGAGGACGCGGTGCGCAGCGCGGACTCCGCGGACTCGGACGACCGCAGCGCCGCGTCGAGCGGGGCGGGCGGCTGCTCGGCGGCGTCGCGCGCGTCGGACTCGGCGAGCCGGTCGGCGACGGTGGCCGCCTCGGCCTGCCAGTCGTCCATCCGGTGGGTCAGTCCGCGCTGTTCCACGTCGGACAGCATCGCCGCCGCCGCCTCGCGCGGGGTGTCGAAACCGGCCCGGAAGGCGGCGTCCGCGAGCCGGTCGTCGCCGTCCTTGAGCCGCTGGGCCGTCGTGTCGAAGTCCCTTACGGCGTCGGCCGCTTCGGCCAGCAGCCGTGCCCTGTCCGCCAGCAGTCCGGCATGGGCGGCGACGCTACCGGCGTCACCCCGGGCGCGGACCAAGTCGGATTCGAGGGCGGTCTGTTCGCGGTCGAGGGCCTCGCGCCGCGAGGTGCGGGCCGCGACGCGGTTCTGGGCCGACTGCTGGGCGGTGAGCCGGTCCTCGCGCTCCCGTTCGGCGCGGGCGAGCGCCTCGCGGGCCGCGTGGGTGCCGGCTGCGAGGCGGTGCGCCTCCGCGTGTTCGCGGCCCAGCCGGTCCGTGAGCGCGACCAGTTCGGCGACGGCGGATCCGCCGGAGGCCGAGCGGGCCGCCGCGTACTCCTCCCGTACGGAGGCGTGTTCGCGCTCGGCCACCGCGACCGCCTCCTCGGCGCTCCGGGAGGCGGCGAACGCGGCGTCCTCCGCCGCCTGGTCGACCTGGCCCGCGCCGGCGCGGGCGGGCGCAGGGTGGTCGGCGGAGCCGCAGACCGCGCACGGTTCGCCCGGTGTGAGACCGGCGGCGAGTTCGGCGGCGATGCCGCGCAGTCGGCGCTCGCGCAGATCGAGCCAGGTCTCCTTGGCGTCGTTGGCGCGCTCGCGGGCGCTGTTGAGGAGGGTCCGCGAGGCGGCGGTCCGGGTTTCGAGGGCGTCCCGCGCGCGGGCGGCGTCGAGTTGGCCCCGGGCCGGCTCCAACTGTCCGGCGAGCTGTTCGGCGCGGGTCGCCGCCTCCTGGGCCGTCTCGACGCGTTCCTGGTGGCCCCGGCGGGTGGCGTCCCAGCCGGCGAGCCAGCCCTCGGCGTCCGCGAGCAGCTCGTCGTCGGCGCGCGCCTGGCGGTCCAGCTCGGCCCGTTCCCTGCTGATCTCGGCGCTGCGCCGCTCGGCGCCCCGGGCGGCGTCGACCCGGCCCAGCTCCTCGAGCATCTTCCGCTCCAGCGTGGAGAGATGGTCGGCGCCGGAGTCGACGAGCTCGGCGGGGAGACGGGCGCGTGCCCGGTCGAGGACGGCGGTGGCCGTGCGGTGGGCGCGCTCGGCGTCCTCGCGCAGGGCGAGCGCGGGGGCGACCCGGTCGGCCTTGCGGGCGCGTTCCAGCCGGGCGCGCGTCTCCTCGTGCTGAGGACGGCGGGCTTCGAGGGCTTCGGCCCGTCGCCGTCCCTCGGCGAACCGCTGTTGCAGCCTGGCCAGTTCACGTGTGGTGTCGAGCACTCGGCGCGCCGCCGCCTGCTTGCTCTCGGCGTTCGCCAGGGCCGACTCGGCGATGTCCGCGCGTTCGTACGCGGTGGAGCGGGCGACGGCCGCCCACTGGAGGACGGCGGGGGCGAGGCCCGGGTCGCCGGGATGCTGTGCGGGCAGCGGCTGTTCGATGCCGGCGCCGGACGCCTCGGCGATGCGCTGCGCGACGCCGAGCAGCCGCTCGTCCCCGGCCCGTACCTGCTGTTCGGCGCCCCTGCGCAGCTCGGCGAGCCGCTCTTCCACGGCGGCGAACCGGCGGGTGTCGAAGAGCCGGCCGAGCAGTTTGCCGCGTGCCTCGGCGTCGGCCCTCAGGAAGCGCGCGAAGTCGCCCTGCGGCAGAAGGACGACCTGGCAGAACTGCTCCCTGCTCATGCCGAGCAGCTGGCCGATCTCCTCGCCGATCTCCTGGTGGGAGCGGCTCAGCGGTCGCCAGCCCGCGTGCTCGGTGTCGTACTCCCGGAGCAGGCTCTGTGCCTTCTCGGTGGTGACGCCGGTGCCGCGTTTCTTGGGGCGCGCCTGCGCGGGGCGGCGGGTGAGCTCCAACCGCCGCCCGCCGACGGTCAGTTCGAGCCGGACCTCCGTGTAGGTGCCGGCCGCCGCGTGGTCGCTGCGCAGGGAGGCGTCCTTGGCGGCGGGCCCCTTGAGCTGGCGCGCGCCCGGCACGGCGTCGTACAGCGCGTAGCAGACGGCGTCGAGTACGGAGGTCTTCCCGGCCCCGGTCGCTCCGTGCAGCAGGAAGATCCCCCCGGCACACAGCGTGTCGAAGTCGACCTCCTGGGTGTCGGCGAAGGGGCCGAAGGCGGTGATGCTCAGCCGGTGGAGTCTCATCCGGTCACCTCGCGTACGGCGCTGTCGACCCGTACGTGGTCGAAGGCCCCGCGCAGCACGGACCGCTCCCGGTCGTCGGGCCCCGCGCCGCCGCGTACGTGCGCCACGAAGTCCTCGGCGATCTCCTGGTCGCTGCGGCCTTCGAGGCGCTGGGCGTAGGACGCGACGACGTCCTCGTCGCCCCGGTCGGGGTCGAAGACGAGGCTGAGGGTGTGCGGGAACCGTTCGGCGAGGCGCGCCATCGGTTCGGCGGGACGCACGGGGTCGGTGAGGGTGGCCTCGATCCAGGCCTGTTCGTGGCGGGTGAGCGCGGGGTCGTCCAGGAGGGCCGCGAGGTGTCCCCGGAGGCGGGCGAGCGGGCGTGGCACGGGGCAGTCGACGCGCTCGGCGTCGATCTCGCCCCCCGGGCCGAGGTCCACGAGCCACATGGTCTTGCGGTGTTCGGTCTCGGAGAAGGAGTACGCGAGGGGGGAGCCGGAGTACCGGACACGGTCGGTGAGGGCCTGCGCCCCGTGCAGATGGCCGAGGGCCACATAGTCGACGCCGTCGAAGATGCCGGTGGGCACGGCGGAGACGCCGCCGACGGTGATGTCGCGCTCGCTGTCGCTGGCGGCGCCGCCGGCCACGAAGGCGTGCGCGAGGACGACGGAACGGGTGCCGGCCGGGCGCCCGGCGAGATCGGCCCGTACGCGGTCGAGGGCGGCGGAGAGCACGGCCTCGTGCGCGGTCTTCGCGGCCTTGAACTCCTCGCGGACCAGGGCCGGTTCGAGATACGGCAGTCCGTAGAAGGCCACGTCGCCGTGGGCGTCCGCGAGGACGACGGGGGTGGCGCAGCGCGCGGGGTCGGTGCGCAGGTGGATGCCCGCGTGGTCGATGAGACCGGCGCCGACGCCGAGGCGGCGGGCCGAGTCGTGGTTCCCGGAGATCATCACCGTCGGGACACGCGCCTCGGCGAGCCGGTGCAGGGCACGGTCGAAGAGCTCGACGGCGGAGAGCGGCGGCACCGCCCGGTCGTACACGTCGCCCGCGACGAGGACCGCGTCCACCTCCCGCGTCAGCGCGGTCGCCACGAGGTGGTCGAGGAAGGCCGCCTGTGCGTCGAGAAGGCTCACCCGGTGGAACGACCGTCCCAGGTGCCAGTCCGACGTGTGCAGGAATCTCATGATCCTTGAGAGTAACGGTGGGGTCGGACATCACGGGTGGCTTCGGGCATCAGACGTCGCCGTAGGCCTCACCGCCCAGTGCCAGCAGGGCAGTTCCGGCCGTGGTGTCCGCGAGCCAGGCCCGGAAGTCGTCCACCTCGGCGTCGGGCAGCCCGATCCCGATGGTCACTATCTCCGCGTACCGCACGTCGCGCACGGAGCGTCCGGTGGCCCGGAGCTCGTTCTCCAGCTTTCCGGCCCGGTGGTGGTCGACGATGATCGTGGCGAGCCGGTAGCGCTGCCGGGTGACGGTGCCGACGGCGTCGAGGGCCTCGCCCACCGCGCCCCCGTACGCGCGGATGAGTCCTCCCGCGCCGAGCTTCACACCTCCGTAGTAGCGCGTGACGACGGCGACGACGTACCGCACGTCCCGGCGCACCAGCATCTGCAGCATGGGTGTGCCGGCGGTCCCGCCCGGCTCCCCGTCGTCGCTCGCCCTCTGTACGGAGGCGTCGGCGCCGATCACATAGGCGAAGCAGTTGTGTGTGGCGGTGGGATGCTCCCGGCGCACGGCGGCGACGAAGTGCTGCGCCTCCTCCTCACTGGTGGCAGGCGCGAGCGCGCAGATGAAGCGCGACCGGTTGACCTCGGTCTCATGGATACCTCGGCGGGCTACGGTGCGGTACTGCTCATGCATCGAGCCACCCTAGGCTCTTCGGGTACCGACCGGTATGGCGGGCCCTCGCCAAGGGGGGCGCGCGGGGGAATTTGCGGGGCCGTGTTCCCGGTTGTCTCTTGCATGTACGCAGACGATGAGACCATCCGCAGGATCCTGACCGCCACGGGCGACACGTGGGCGGTCGTGGGCCTCTCCGACAACAGGTCACGGGCGGCGTACGGGGTGGCGGCCGTCCTCCAGCGCTACGGAAAACGGGTGGTCCCGGTCCACCCGAAGGCCCAGACGGTCCACGGCGAGAAGGGCTACGCCTCGCTGGCGGAGATCCCGTTCCCGGTCGACGTGGTGGACGTGTTCGTCAACAGCGAACTGGCGGGCCCGGTGGCGGACGAGGCGGTGGAGATAGGCGCGAAGGCGGTCTGGTTCCAACTGGGAGTGATCGACGACAAGGCGTACGACCGTACACGCGCGGCGGGCCTGGACATGGTGATGGACCGCTGCCCGGCGATCGAGATCCCCCTGCTGGTCTGAGGGGGCGGGAGGCGCGTGAGCGCGTTCAGTCGTGAGGGGTGTCCCGCGGGGGCGCCCAAGCAGGGCGCTTGATGAGGCGGTGCGGGAGGGGTGGGGGGGCCCGGGGCGCCCCCCCCCCCCCCGGGCGAACCGACGGGGGCCCGGCCGATTGAAGGATGTATAGTGAGGGGAGGAACCCCCACCCGCAACA
>NZ_JBHXRM010000036.1:80305-93612 GCF_042716895.1 Streptomyces sp. NPDC058653
CGCCGGGGTCTGGCCGCCCCCTTTTGTTACGGGCGGGCCCCGCCGGGCCTCCGCCCTGCGGGCGCGGTGTTCCGGGCGGTGGGCTGGGGGGCGCCCCCAGGCCCCCCCCACCCCTCCACGGGCTCATGCCTCGGGGTCCAGGACCTTTTCCCTGATCTGATCGCGGGTCAGGACCCCCGTCCAGATCCTGAGTTGTCGCAGGCTGCCCGGAAGGTAGTTGCCGGTGGCGCCACCCTGCGTGCCCCGGCCGGCGGCGAGCTCGCCACTACCCTGCTGGACCGCGTGGAAGCCACGATTGGCCGAGCTCTGCATATCGTGGGATCCGACGTAGAGGCGCAGTCCCCCCAGGCCGTCGCGTGTCTGGGACGGATCCTCGGGATCAGCGATCTCGAAGGGTTCCTGCGCGTCGAAGACGCCCGTCACATCCACCCATGTGTCGACCTCGGCGACGTCCGCGGCGGGAGTGACGACGGTGTCCTGCGTCACCTTGCCGGAGGCGTCGGTGGCGGTGCGGCTGAACTGCCACTGGTAAAGGTCCTCGGCCCGCTTGACGACCCACAGGGCCCACGACGACTGACCGCCGGCGCGCTGTCCGGCCACCTGCGCCCGGTAACCGGCCGGCTTGGTGGCCAGCTCCGGCCCGTCCAGCTTCACCCGCGCCGAGACGGTGAACGAACCCGTCTCGTCCACCACCGGGCCTTGGACCGAGGCGTAACCAGAGGTGCCGTCCAGCTTCAGGGCCTTGTCGGCGCTGTCGAGGACCGCGCCGGTCTCGGACAACCGCATCGCCGGATGCGGGTAGGGAGAGACCTCGCCGACGGTGGTGCCGGTGGCACCGGTCGCATCCCATCGCGCCACCAGTTCGTTGGCCGGCACCCCGTCCTGCAGAAGGCGTGCCTCCTCCAGGACTTCGTCCGGGGAGAGCGCCCGCCGCCACACGGCGGACTCGTCGATACGGCCGCGGAAGTACAGGCCGCTCTCGCCGCGGATGACGGAGCGTCCGAACTGCAGGCCGTCGAGGGCGTTCCACGGCCGGTAGGTGGCACCTTGGGCTGTCGCCGCCGCGGCCAGCTTCACCGCCGTACCTTGGGGCCGTCCGTTGACGTACAGCTGAAGGGTGTCGTTGGCGGGGTCGGTGTCCGCGTGGGTGTCGAAGACTCCGGTGAGATGCGTCCAGACCCTGAGCGGCGGATTGGCGGCGTCGCTGTGGGACGTGATGATCACCGGTGTCGCCGAGTCGGCGACGGTATGGCTGAACACCCAGCCCCTCGACGAAGACGAGTAGTACAGGGCGAAGGCCTGCGCCTGGGTGCCCGGCGCCGTCATCACCATGCGACTGGACGAGGCGTCGGTCAGATAGACCCAGGTGGAGAACGTCAGGGAATCCGCGGTGTCGACCGCCGCCTCCTCGGTGGCGGCGTAGGCGCGCTGATGGGAGGGGGTCGCACTGTCCAGCCACAAGGACTGGTCGGCCTCGCCGCGCCGGGCCATCGTCGACCAGCCCGCACCCGCCGTCCGCAGATGGGCGTCGTGACGGGGGCCGACGGTCGCGGTGTCCTTGGCCACCGTCACCCCGGAACCGGCCACTCCGTCATCGAAGCGCCAGCGACCCGCCTCGCCTTCCGGCAGTGCCACCTTGAACGTGAACTCCGCCGGAGGCCCGTAGCGGTTGTCCGAATCCTTGGCCTCCACCGACAGCACCTGGGTGCCCGCGAGCTTGGGCACCACCGTCGTCTCCGTGTAGGAGGAGCCGCTGACTTCCTTCGTCTCACCTGCCGAGGAGCTCAGCAGACGCCACCGGAAACCCGTCACGTCGGTGTCGGTGGGATCGGCCTCGAAAGTGAAGGTGCCCGCCACACCAGGACCGCCCTTGCCCTCGCACAGATCCGCGGTGCACAGGGTGTACGGGGAGACGGCCTTGATGAGGGGAGCCTTCGGGACCGCGGAGTCGGTGCGCCGCTCCACAGCCTGGCCATCCGAGGCGGCGGCCCGCTCCGACGCACTCGACGCCGGTGTCTCCGCCGCGGCGGCCGGAAGAGCCACCGCGGCCCCGCACACAAGCGACGAGACCACGGCGGCCATCACCGGCCCACGCCATCTGCCACGGTCTCGACCACGACGGCCATACCCAGCCATACCCACTTCTCCCACCCCGGCTTCACAGAAAGCACACAGACGCCAGGACCATAGATGATCACCGGTTCACTCCGTCAACGGTGACCGACATCACCCCGCCGCCCGAGGCGCCTTCCTCCGGAACGCACCGTCACCGTCCGGCAATCCGGGACATCAGCCGGGCGCGATCCGTCCCCGCGCAAACCCCGGGCGAGGAGAACAACTCACCGGCGCGGGCCGAACTCCGGTGAAACGAGAGCCGGACGAGTCGCAACCCAAAGAGAAGGTAAAACTCGGATACGTGGCCGAGGCAGGCGAAATCCCTGGACAGACGCGGGACTGACATGCAGTCAGCGGGCCCTGCGCGCGTTCCGCGCCCTCGCGGTCGGCCTCAGGCGGCCGTGACTCCCAGCCCGTCGAGGACCACCGCACCCGGCAGCGTGGTGAACGCCTTGCCCGGGACGATCAGTTTGCCCCGGCGGCGGCCGCTGCCGATCAGGATCCAGTCCGTGTCCACCACCGCGGCGTCCACCAGCAGGGTCCAGCCGGCCGGGAGGCCGATCGGGGTGATGCCGCCGTACTCCATGCCCGTCTCGCCCGTCGCCGTGTCCATCGGGGCGAACGAGGCCTTGCGGGCGCCCAGTTGCCTGCGTACCACTCCGTTGACGTCCACCCGGGTCCGGGAGAGGACGAGGCAGGCGGCGAGCGTGGAATCGCCACCGCGCTTGCCCGCGACGACCACGCAGTTGGCCGACCGGTCGAAAAGTTCGGCGCCGTGGTGCTCCACGAAGGCGGCGGTGTCCGCGATCTCCGGGTAGGTGTCCACGTAGAGCAGCTGGTCGGCGGGCACATCGCCCTGCCAGGCCCGTACGGCGGCGGCGACCGGCTCCGTGAGCCGGTCGAGGCAGTCGGGGGCGGGTCGGGCGTTGTCGAAGTCTCCGATGGGCGCGCGCATGGGCGTCAAGTTAACAAAGGCCCCGCGAGGTTCAGCGCGCGGGCGGGATCGAGACGGCCATGGTCATCTCGACCGTCACCTCGCCCTCGTTGCGGTAGGCGTGCGGCACGTTCGCCTCGAAGACCGCGGACGCCCCCTCGGCGACCGGATGCGGCACACCGTCCACCACGAGGGTCAGCTCGCCCGCGGTGACGTGCAGCAGTTCGGTCGTGCCCTCCGGGTGCGCGTCGGAGTCGCTGTGCTCGCCCGGCACCAGCTTCCAGGACCAGAGTTCGAGCGGGCCCCGGGACTCGGTCCCGACCAGCAGGACGGTGGCGCTGCCCGCCTCGGTCGACCACATACGGACGGTCTGGTCGGCGGGTACGACCCTGACCTGCGGGCCCTGCTCGTAGTCGAGAAGCGTGGTGATGCTGATGCCGAGCGCGTCGGCGAGCTTCACCGTCGTACCGACGCTGGGGTTGGTGCGGGCCTGCTCGATCTGGATGATCATGCCCCGGCTGACGCCCGACCGGGCCGCCAGGGCGTCGAGGGTGAACGCTCTCTCGCCGCGCCACCGTTTGAGATTGCGGGCGAGCGACTGGGTCAGCTGATCGAGGTCCGACACATTCCGTCCAATATATTCAATGACAGAGTTCAATGGACTGCACTACGGTGTGGTGCACCAACCGTTCACCACACTGTACTGGCGAGGTTCACGTCATGACCGCACTGTTCGCGCTGGCCACGTGCCTGCTCTGGGGTCTGGCCGACTTCGGCGGTGGGATACTCGCCCGGCGCGTATCCGCCCTGACCGTGGTCGTGCTCTCCCAGTCCATAGCCGTCGTTGTCCTCGGTGCGATCGTCCTCGCGACCGGCGCCTGGACGGAGGCCGGACCATTGCTCTGGTACGCGGTCGGCGCCGGAGTCGTCGGTCCCGTCGCCATGCTCGCCTTCTACAAGGCGCTCGCGCTCGGCCCGATGGGCGTCGTGTCGCCGCTCGCCTCGATCGGTGTGGTCGTACCGGTGGGCGTGGGTCTCGCCCTCGGCGAGCGGCCCGGGCTCCTCCAGGTCGCCGGGATCGCCGTAGCCGTCGTGGGCATCGTGCTGGCCGGAGGGCCCGAGCTGCGCGGGGCGGCGGTCAGGCGTCGGGCGATCGCGTTGACGCTGGTCGCCGCGTTCGGCTTCGGCGCGGTCATGGCGCTGATCTCCCACGCGTCGACGACCGTCACGGGTCTGTTCCTGGCGCTCTTCGTGCAGCGCGTCACCAACGTCGGTGTCGGCGGGGCCGCGCTGTACGTGTCGGTACGACGAGGTGCCCCCGCCCTGCCCGGGGACGGTGGGCTCCGGGTGATCCGCACGGCCCTGCCCGCGCTGGCGTTCGTGGGTCTCGCGGACGTGGCCGCCAACGGGACGTACTCGATCGCGGCGCAGAACGGTCCCGTCACCGTGGCCGCCGTCCTGGCCTCGCTGTATCCGGTGATCACGGCCATAGCCGCGCGCGGCGTCCTGAAGGAGAGACTGCGCGCGATCCAGGCGGCGGGCGCCGGGCTCGCGCTCATCGGCACCGTGCTGCTGGCGGCCGGCTGAACCGCGCGAGGCCCTAGGACGGGTCCGGGGCCGGCTCGGAACGGGGCCGCTCCGGGGCCGGCTCCGAGCAGGGCCGGTCCGGTTCCAGGTCCGAGCAGTCCCGGTCCGGTTCCAGGTCCAACTCCGAGAGCGCCAACAGCTGTTCCGGGGTGACACCCTCCGGGATCGGCACCGGCGCGGGCGTACGCAACGGCGGCTGCCAGCCCCGCTCCTCGTCCCAGCTCCGTACGACCCGCGCGGGCGCCCCCGCCACCACGCAGTGGTCGGGCACCTCACCCCGTACGACGGCTCCCGCCGCGACCACCACGTTGCGCCCGAGCCGTGCCCCGGGAAGGATCACCGCTCCGGTGCCCAGCCAGCAGCCCGGCCCCACCGAGACCGGTTCGGTGCGGGGCCACTGCTTGCCGACGGGCACCCGTGGATCGTCGTAACTGTGATTGGTCGAGGTGATGTAGACGTACGGCCCGCAGTAGGTGTCCGAGCCTATGGTCACGGCCGTGTCGGCGATGACATGGCTGCCACGGCCGAGGACGACACCGTCGCCGAACCGCAGAATCGGCTCCGGGCCCAGGTCGAGGCCGGGCATCATCCCCGCGGTCAGCGTGACGTGTTCGCCTATGACGCAGTGGTCGCCCAGCTCGATCCACGGCTCACCGAAGACGGTGCCCTGCGGGAAGGCGAGCCGGGTGCCGGCGCCGATCCGGCGGAAGCGCAGCCTGCCCGGGTGCTCGGCGGTGACCGCGCCGACCTCCTGGATCCACCGCCAGCCGCCCTGCACCGCGCGCGCGAGAAGGCGGCGGCGCCAGGCGCTCGGCGATGAGAACGTGTTTCGGCTCTTCGGCACCTGTCCACGGTATCGGCGGGGCGCGGGCCGGTCGGCGGCCCCTCCTGTGACGTTCACCCCACGGTCGCCCGGCTCCCGTCGCCCCCGAGGCCCGCTTAGCACGGCTCCGCCCTCCGCGTGGGCGACTTCGCGGCCAACTCCCTCATTGGTGGGCACCGCCCGGCGGCGCCCCTGCCGGACCGCGCCCCGTGAGTAGCGTGAACGCCCAACACCTGGCGCCTCCCACCACGGCCGACGCGCGCCGGTCGGCCGGTCCGTTTCCCCCTTCTCCCCCGTTTTCTCCCCCCGTTTCCCCCCCGCACTCGAATACCGAGGGACCGCGGAATGTCAGTGCCCGTCACACCGAGCCCCCACCGCGTACGCGGAACGCGCCCCCTGTCGCTCGCCGGTCCGCCCGCCCTGCTGCTCGTGGCGGGAGTGGCGGCCGGCGCTGCCGCCGCCACCGCCCCGGCTGCCGCGCGCGGGTGGGTGGTGACGACGCTCGTCGTCGCCTGGGCGGTCCTCGCCTCCGTCGTCGCCGGCGCCGTACTGACGCTCCGGCGTCAGGGCCGTGCGTCGACGACGGCCCGCGCCGAGATCCAGGCGCTCCACGCCCAACTGGCCAGGAACGGCGCGGAGTCTACCCATCTGGTGAACGTCACGCTCCCCGGCGTGGTCAAACGGCTCCGGGACGGCGCGAGCGCCGAGGAGACGCTCGCCACCACTCCCGCGCCGGCCGATCCCCAACTCCAGGGCGTTCTGAGGACGTTCGCCGCCGAGGTGGCCCTCGGCGAGCACCGCGTGTCCGCCGCCGTCGCCGAGCGGCAGACCGCGGTGGCCCGGCTGGGCCAGGTCGCCGACGATCTGGACCTGCTGTCCACGGTGACCCTGCCCACCGCCCTCGGCGGGCTCCGCCAGGGCCGGGGCGCCGACACCGTACTGGCCGATCTGAAGCGTCCGTCCGATCCCCGGCTCCGGGTCCTGACCGAGTCGATCGTCCGGGACTTCGCCGTCAGTGAGCGCCGGGGCGCGGCGGCGCGGACGGCCGGCGCCAAGGCGCTGAGCCGGGTGCAGGCCAAGGCGGTGAGCATGCTGGCCGATCTCCGCGAGATGCAGGAACGTCACGGCGAGGAGGTCTTCGGCGATCTTCTGCGGCTCGACCACAACACCTCCCAACTCGGTCTGATGACCGACCGGCTGGCGCTGCTGATGGGTGGCCGGGGAAGCCGCGCCTGGAACAGGCCGATCGGTATGGAGAGCATCCTGCGCGGCGCGGTCGGCCGGATCGCCGCCTATCAGCGGGTACGGCTGCACTGCTCCAGCACCGCGGCCGTCGCGGGATTCGCCGCCGAGGGTGTGATGCATCTGCTGGCCGAACTGATGGACAACGCCGCCAACTTCTCCCCGCCGATCGACGAGGTGCACGTCTACGTCGAGGAACGCTCCGCGGGCATCGTGGTGACCATCGAGGACAGCGGGCTGAAGATGCCGGACGCGGCCATGCGGCGCGCCGAGGAGTCGGTGTCGGGCCGCGCGAACGACCTGGCGACGCTCCAGGGGACCCGGCTCGGTCTGGCCGTCGTCGGCCGGCTCGCCGAGAAGTACAACCTGAGCGTCAACTTCCGTCCCTCCTCGCGCGGCGGCACCGGAGTCGTCGTCCTCTTCCCGCCGCAGCTCCTCGCCCAGCCGCGGAGCGCGGCGGACCGGCTGTCGGGCCGGCACGCGGCGCCCGCGAAGGCGCCCACGGCGCCCCGGCGGGCCGTCGCCCCCCGGCGGCCCGAACTGCCCTCGGTACCACTCCCGTCACCCGCCGCGCCCGTCGACGGTCCCCGGGTGGCGACGCCGGGCGGGCTGCCCGTACGGCCGCCGGGACGCACCATGGCGGCGGCGGACCGTGACAGGGCGCCCACCGACGACACGGGCGGCACCGGCGGCCCGGGCGAGCGGGACCGTACGCGCGACGCTACGGCGGCGCCGAAGGCCGTACCGCCCGGCCGGGACGCCGGAACGCGGTTCGACGCCTTCCACCGCTCCCGCCACCCCGTGGACGGCGCTCCCGGCAAGGCCGGCCCGGAGCCGGGACACCGGCCGGGGCCCCGGCCCGGCTCCGGGCGCGGACCCGACCCCCGGCCGGAGTCGAGGTCCGGCGACACCTCATGAGGCGCTCCTCGTTCCCCGTAGGGCGCCGGAAGCACCGTCACGGCCGGCGCCCACCCCCGTCAGCGAACGTGAGCAACGCGAGAACGTGAGATTGGAGGCACGGGCCGGTGATCCGCTCCCCCGGCGGATCCGGCCCCACGCAACCCATGCAGCCCCTTCCGACGACTGACAACAGCCTGACCTGGCTCCTGGAGAGCCTGCTGGAGCGCACCCCCGGCACCCGGCACTCCCTGGTGCTGTCGCGCGACGGTCTCAAGCTCTGCTGGAGCCGCCATCTGACGCTCGACCAGGCCGATCAACTGGCCGCGATCTGCTCGGGCATCCAGGCCCTCGCGCAGGGCGCCTCCGTCGAGTTCGGCAACGGCACGGGCGGTGTGCGGCACTCGATGACCGAGTTCCACGGCGGTCTGCTCTTCATCGTGGAGGCGGGCGACGGCGCGCATCTCGCGGTGGTCGCGGCGGACGGCGCCGACCCGGGCGTGGTCGGACATCAGATGACCGAGCTGGTCGACCAGATCGGCGGGCATCTGCGGGCGGAGCCCCGGGTCCCGGTGGCTCCCGAGGTCGCCACGTCATGATCCGCACGCCCGTCGACATCGGCGATCCCGACCGGCTGTACACCGTCACCGGTGGCCGCAGCCGCGCCGACCACGACGCGTTCGACCTGGTCACGCTGGTCGTCAGCGAGTGCGCGCCGACCCGGGGGGCGCAGTCGGAACACCGCGCCATCCTCGATCTGTGCCGTCACCCGACGGCGGTCGTGGAGATCTCGGCGGAGCTGAGACTGCCCGTGACGGTCGTACGGATCCTGCTCGGCGACCTCCGGGCGACGGGCCTGATCACCGCCCGCCATCCACGCGCGGCGCGGTCCGTCTCCGCCCTGCCCGACGTGGCCCTTCTGAAGGAGGTGCTCCATGGACTCCACAACCTCTGAGCCGCCCGCCCGGACCCCCCTGGGCGACGCCGCCGAGACCGGACTCAAGATCGTGATCGTGGGCGGCTTCGGGGTCGGCAAGACGACCCTCGTCCGGTCGGTGAGCGAGATCCGTCCGCTCAACACCGAGGAGGTGATGACGCAGGCCGGTGTGGGGGTCGACGAGACCGCCGGTCTCACCACGAAGACCACGACGACGGTCGCCTTCGACTTCGGCCGGATCAGCCTGACCGACCGGGTGGTGCTCTATCTCTTCGGGGCGCCCGGCCAGGAGCGGTTCTGGTTCCTCTGGGACCGCCTCTTCTCGGGCACGCTGGGTGCCGTCGTCCTGGTCGACACCCGGCGGATGAGCGAGTCCTGGTACGCGATCGACCGGCTGGAGCATCACAGGACGCCGTTCGTGGTCGCGGTCAACCGGTTCGACGACGACGTCTCCGCGTTCTCGCTCGACGAGATCCGGCAGGCGCTGTCGCTGCCCGACCATGTGCCGCTGATCAACTGCGACGCGCGGGTCCGCTCGTCCGGCAAGAACGTCCTGATCGCCCTCGTGGACCACCTTTACGAACTCGCGATGGCACGGGAGTTGACGCCATGACCGACATGACCGATCCGCACGCCCTCCACACCCCGGCCCTCCACACCCCGGCCCTCGACGGCCCGGGCACGCTCCCCGAGGCGCAGCCGCCGCCCGGCTGCCCCGCCGCGCACCCCGACTCGGTGCCGCTGAGCGGTCTGGAGTTCCAGCAGACCCCCTCGCAGCTCTACCGCAGCCTGCGCCGCGACCACGGCCCGGTGGCGCCCGTCCTGCTCGACGGCGGGGTCCCCGCGTGGCTGGTCCTCGGCTACTCCGAGGTCACCTATGTGACCAGCCACGACGAGTTGTTCGCCCGGGACTCCCGCCGCTGGAACCAGTGGCCGCTCATCCCCCAGAACTGGCCACTGCTGCCGTACGTCGGCCACCAGCCGTCCGTGCTGTTCACCGAGGGCGCCGAGCATCAGCGGCGGGCCGGCGTGATCACCCGGGCGCTGGAGGCGGTCGACCAGTTCGAACTGGCCCATGAGTGCCATCAGATCGCCGAGCAGCTCATCGACGCCTTCGCGGGTGCGGGAGGCGCCGAGCTGATGGCCTCGTACGCCCACGCGCTGCCGATGCGCGCCGCCGTCCAGCTGTGCGGCATGCCGGCCGGGGGCGCCGACACGGAGGAGCTCGTCGGCGATCTGCGGGTGACGCTGGACGCCGCCGAGGGCGACGACCCGGTGTCGGCGTACGTACGGGTGCAGGAGCGCATCCAGCAGTTGGTGAAGGACAAGCGGGCCCGGCCCGGCTCCGACGTGACCTCCCGGATGCTGGGTCATCCGGCGGGTCTCGCGGACGAGGAGATCGTGCAGGACCTGATCTCCGTCATCGCGGCGGCGCAGCAGCCGACGGCCAACTGGATCTGCAACACGCTGCGTCTGCTGCTGACGGACGACCGGTTCGCGCTCAATGTGTCGGGCGGACGGCTCAGCGTCGGTCAGGCGCTCAACGAGGTGCTGTGGCTGGACACTCCGACGCAGAACTTCATCGGCCGGTGGGCGGTCCGCGACACCCAGCTGGGCGGGCGGCACATCAGGGCGGGCGACTGTCTGGTCCTCGGTCTCGCGGCGGCCAACACCGATCCGCAGATCTGGCCGGAGGGCCATATCGGCGCGGAGAACTCGGCGCATCTCTCCTTCAGCAACGGCGAGCACAGGTGTCCGTATCCGGCGCCGCTGCTGGCCGACGTGATCGCCCGTACGGCGGTCGAGACCCTGCTCGAACGGCTGCCGGACGTCGTACTGGCCGTGGAGCCCGGTGAGTTGACGTGGCGGCCGTCGATCTGGATGCGCGGTCTGACAGCGCTCCCGGTCGCGTTCACGCCGGTCGTGCGGTGAGCGCGGTGCCCGCCCCGAGACGTGAGACGGCGGCGAGTCCCCGCCGCTGTTCCGGATCGCCGTACGGGGTCGGTGACGGGGCCGGGATCGGAGGAGCCCGTACGGCGATCGAGAACGGGCCGGGATGCGGCGCGGTCAGCTCGCCACCGGTGTGAACTCCACCGGCAGCGACTTCGGCCCGCGCGTGAACACGCCCTGCTCGACCGGGTCGAACCCCTTCGCCAGCCGCAGATCGGGCATGGCGTCGAGCAGTTGTCCCACCCCCGCCCGCACCTCCGCCCTGGCGAGCAGCGCGCCCACACAGAAGTGCCGCCCGAGCGCGAAGGCGAGATGGTCGGCGGCGGCGGAGAAGGCCGTCGTGGTCGTGAGGTCGTCCCGGAAGATGTCGAAGGTGTCCGGCTCGGCGAAGCGGTCGCCGTCCCTGTTGGCCGCGCCTATCAGACAGGTGACGGTGGCCCCCGCGGGTATCGTGCCGCCGCTGAGCGTGACCTCCTCGGCCGTCTGCCGCATGATCATGTGCACCGGCGGGGTGAACCTCAGGGTCTCCGCGAACGCCCGGTCGATCAGGCTCCGGTCCTCCCGTACGGCGGCGAGCTGCTCCGGGTGGACCAGCAGATTGGCGAAGATCGAGGCGATGGCCTTGTCGGTGGTCTCACCGCCGGCCGCGAGCAGCAGACTGCAGAAGGCCTTGATGTCCTCGTCGCTCATCCGCACCCCGTCGACCTCGGCCGCGCAGAGGGTCGAGAGCAGGTCGTCGCCGAGATTCTCCCGGCGGGCCCGGATGACCGGGATCATGTACTCGGCGAACTCGATCCGCGTCCGTTCGCCCGCCGCCGTCACCTCGGGATCGCCGGACAGATTCCCGAGGAAGGCGATGACGGTGGTGTACCAGCCGTGGAAGCGGGCGTGGTCCGCCTGGTCGAGTCCCAGCATCTCGGCGATGACGTTGACCGGGAAGCGGGTGGCGAAGGCGTCCACCAGATCGACGCTTCCGGTGTGCCGGAACGTGTCGATGAGCCGGCGGGCGTTGTCCTCGATGACCGGCCGGAACTTCTCCTCCAGGTCGCCGCCGCGGAAGGCGGGGGCGACGAGGGCGCGGCGTACGGCGTGTTCACGGCCGCTCAGCTGGAGGATCGTCCTCCCGTGCACGGGCTCGATCTGCCAGT
This sequence comes from Streptomyces sp. NPDC058653, assembly GCF_042716895.1. NCBI lineage: Bacteria > Bacillati > Actinomycetota > Actinomycetes > Kitasatosporales > Streptomycetaceae > Streptomyces > Streptomyces sp. NPDC058653. The sequence continues at coordinate 91,939 of NZ_JBHXRM010000036.1, forward strand.
GGTAGTTCTCGGTGGTGAACGCCGACGCCCTGTCCTTGAAGGCCCGTTCCACGTCCTCGTACCGCGAGATGATGTAGCTCTTGGTGGCCTCGTGCCAGATCAGCGGGGCGCTCTCGCGCATCAGGCGGTAGGCGGGATACGGGTTCTCGGCGAACTCCGCCGACAGGATGTCGGGGACCTGCTGTGCGGTGGCCATGGAGCTCCCTCGCTCGAAGGGACGGCGACATTCGACTCCGCCAGGCTATTGATAGACCGTCAGTTCAGCCAGATGTCCGCCGGGCCACCTGGTGCCGGAGCGCGGGGGTGCGTCGCCTACGGTTCCGGTACGCGTGAGCGACACGGAACGGCACCGGAGGAGACGGTATGACGGAGCGGGCACTGATCGCGGGTGTGGGCGGCGTGGAGCCCGCGATCGATCCGACGGCGTTCGTGGCGCCGACGGCGGTGGTACTGGGCGAGGTGACCATGGCCGCCGGTTCGAGCGTCTGGTACCACACGGTGCTGCGGGCGGACGGCGGTCCGATCGTCATCGGGGCCGACAGCAACATCCAGGACAACTGCACCGTGCACGTCGATCCGGGCTCCCCCGTCACGCTCGGCGAGCGGGTCTCGGTGGGGCACAACGCGGTGCTGCACGGCTGCACCGTCGAGGACGACGTGCTGATCGGTATGGGCGCGGCCGTGCTCAACGGGGCGCACATCGGCGCGGGTTCACTCGTCGCGGCGCAGGCGCTCGTACCGAAAGGGATGCGCGTACCGCCGGGTTCGCTGGTGGCCGGTATCCCCGCGAAGGTGAAGCGGGAGCTGACCGAGGAGGAGCGCGAGGGCATCAAGCTGAACGCGGCGGTCTATCTGGAGCTGTCCGAACGCCATCGGGCGGTGCACGAAGGCTGACGGGGCGGGGCTTGTCGATCACGCCCCGGACGTCAGTCGGTGGCGGGGACGGGCTCCGGGTCGAGCGGGCCCGTGCCGTCCTTGGCGGAGGCGTCCGCCGCCCGGGCCTGCGCCTGCGCCTGTGTCGAAGCTTTCTTGGCGCGGTTCTTGACGACCAGCATCGAGGTGATGCCGATCAGTACGGCGAGGACGAGGCCCAGCCAGGAGAAGCGCTTGAGCCAGGCCTCGGCGACGACTCCCACCGAGTAGATGACGGCGGTCGTGCCGCCGGCCCAGAGGATTCCGCCCAGGACGTTGGCGATGAGGAACTTCCAGTACGGCATCCTCAGCACGCCCGCGAGGGGTCCGGCGAAGATCCGCAGCAGTGCGATGAACCGGCCGAAGAAGACCGCCCACATCCCCCACTTCTGGAACGAACGCTCGGCCAGGGCGATCTGCGGTTCGCCGAAGTGGCCCGGGAACCTCTTTCCCAGCCACGCGAGCAGCGGCCTGCCGCCCCTGCGGCCGATGGCGTAGCCGATCGAGTCACCGATGATCGCGCCGGCGGTGGCGCACGCGCCGAGGATGTACGGGTTGATGTCACCGTGCTGCGAGGCGAGCAGCGCCGAGCTGACGAGAACGATCTCGCCCGGCAGCGGGATGCCGAGGCTTTCGAGCCCGATCACGACTCCGACCAGGATGTAGACGCTGATCGCGGGTACGGTCTCCAGCCACTCCTGGACGTGCAAGACCGGTTCCTTCCGTGTCGGATGTGCCGCTGCCCGGCGAGCGCCTTCCAGG
>NZ_JBHXRM010000037.1:0-21271 GCF_042716895.1 Streptomyces sp. NPDC058653
GCGCGGACGACATCCGCGCCGGCCCACCGGCTTCTCCGTACCACCTCGACCGGAGGCCCCGGGGGCGGGGACCCCGCCGGTCAGAGACCCCTGCGGGGCGCGGGCGGCAGGGCCATCTGCGGGCGGCCACCCGCGTACTGCCTGCCGCTCTGCCAGGTGAACGGGGCCTGGTGCCCCGACGAGGACCCGTGCATCCCCGTACCGAAGGCGGTGAATCCCAGACCCTCCTCACCGCTCCGGTCGCCCGGCAGGGTCCTGAACGACCGCAGATACTCGGAGTACAGGGCGTCGTAGATCGGGGTGGCCGAGTATCCGGACGAGTACCCGGCCGGGGGGTCCTGGGCGGGGCGCATCGCGGGGACCTGGGGCTGGTACTGCTGGTGGGGACGGTCGTATGAGTGCACGTAGGTGCCAACGACCCCGTCGTCCGTCGGATGCGGCCTGACCGGCGAAAATGCCGGTCGGGAGGGTCGGGCGGAGGAGTCGGGGGAGTCGGCTGGGACGTGGCCCGGGTCGTCGGCGCGCTCCCGCTCCTCGCCGCGGTGCCGCCCCTCGCGGAACCGACCGGCCCGGTACTCCCCGGGCCGGTACTCCTCCGAAGGGGCTGGTCCGTCGTCCGTCACGTGCCGGCCAGCGGCATGGCCGCCGCCACCAGACGGCCGTTGGCCGCCGCCTTGTCCAGCGCGTCACGCAGCAGATCCTCGCGCGGCTGCTGCCCGATGCGGCCCACCGGCGCCGCGAAGACCAGGACGGTCCGCGACTTGTTGGCGGCGGCCCGCCAGTCGCTGGTCACCTGGAGCGGCTGATGGGCCTGCCACCAGGCGACCGGGGTACCACCGCCCGTACCGGGCTGGAGGACCGCGTGCAGCTGTCCCATCGCCAGCAGCACCGACCAGCCCGGCAGCGTGCCCGGGGTCCGGCTCAGATCGCTGACCGGCTGGAAGCCCTGCTCCACCAGGAGCGGCAGGAACTCGTCCTCCTGCCCCACAGAGCCGGGCCGGGCGATCGGACCGGTCGGTTCGACGACCAGGGCGGGGTGCAGCTGGTTGTCGATCAGGACCAGACCGCTGGTGACACCGAGGACGGCCTGGTCGCCGCCGGTGCCCGGCGCGGTCGGCTGGGGCTCCCCGCCCGTGATGGAGCGCACGGCGCCCTGGAGCTGGTCCTCGGCGACCTTCACGACCTGGGAGGGGATGCATGTGGCGTGGGCGAAGGCGAGGACGGCGGTCTCCTCGCCGATGAACAGCACCGTGCTGGTGCGTTCGGTTTCGGAGTCGCCCGGGGTACGGCAGGAGGTGCAGTCGTAGCTGCCCGGGGAGTTCTCGCCGACGAGCAGGCGGTCGGCTTCTTCGTCGCCGATCTCGGCGCGTACGTCTTCGCTGACGTCGAGCATGCGCGGCACGGGTGGCTCCTCGAACTCGGTGCGTGGGCCGGGCTGTTCCCGGCTCGTAAAGAGACAACGGGTGAGCTGTCGCTTGGGTCACGCGCGAAGCCGGGCGAATCGAACCACCCGCCCGGCTCGCACGTACGGGTGAAGCTTCCGGCCGCCCCCGCCCCGCCGCGCGGGAGCCGCCGCCGTGCTGCGCGACGGTGCGACGACGCCGCCGCACCCGACGGCGGCCGACGGCGCCGCGCGCGTGCGGCGGGACGGGCCGCTCACCGGCCTACAGTCGCGACACGCTTGACCAGGGAGACCCCCAGCCCATGCACCTCTCTTTCCTGCTCCACAACGCGTACGGCGTGGGCGGAACGATCCGCACCACGTTCAACCTCACGCGGGCGCTCGCCGAGCGGCACGACGTCGAGATCGTCTCGGTCTTCCGCCACCGCGACGAGCCGACGCTGAACCCGCCCGAAGGCGTCCTGCTCCGCCATCTCGTCGATCTGCGCAAGAACAGCGCGGGTTACGACGGCGGCCACCCCGACATGGCCCGGCCGGCGGCCGTCTTCCCGCGCGGCGACGGGCGGCACAAGCAGTACAGCCGCCTCACCGACACCCGTATCGCCGAGCATCTGCGGTCGCTGAGCGCCGACGTCGTCATCGGCACCCGCCCGGGGCTCAACTGCCACATCGCCCGCCAGACCGGGCGCGGCCCGGTCCGGGTCGGCCAGGAACACCTCACGCTGGACACCCACAGCCACCGGCTGCGCCGCGAGATCGCCCACCGGTACGTGCTGCTGGACGCCGTCACCACCGTCACCGAGGCCGACGCGCGCGCCTACCGCACCCGGCTGCGACTGCCCGGCGTACGGATCGACGCGGTCCCGGGCAGTGTGCCGGAGCCCACCGTCGCCCCGGCCGACTCCACCAGGAAGTGGGTCGTGGCCGCGGGCAGACTGACCTCCGTCAAGCGCTACGACCTGCTGATCACTGCCTTCGCCAAGGTGGTCGCCGAGCGGCCGGACTGGCGGCTGCGGATCTACGGCGCTGGCGACGCGACCGGCAACGAACGCGACGCGCTGCGCGCCCTGATCGAGGAGCGCGCGCTCTACAACCACGTGCAGCTGATGGGTACCGCGAACCCCCTGGAGCCCGAGTGGGTCAAGGGCTCGATCGCCGTCGTCACCTCCAGCGTCGAGTCCTTCGGCATGACCATCGTCGAGGCGATGCGCTGCGGTGTACCGGTCGTCTCCACCGACTGTCCGCACGGGCCGGGCGAGATCATCGAGGACGGCGTCGACGGCAGGCTGGTCCCGGTCGGCGACGTGGACGCGATCGCGCGGGGGCTCCTCACGCTGATCGAGGACGACGACCTGCGGCGCCGTACCGGCCTGGCAGCCCTGAGGTCGTCCGCCCGGTTCGATCCCTCGCGGATCGCCGAGCGCCACGAGGCGCTCTACACCGATCTTCTCGCGCGGGGACGGAACGCGGGACCGCGCGAGACGGTGCGCGGCACCGTACGGCGCGGCCGGGGCCTGCTCGTGGGAGGAGCGCACACCGTGCGCGAACTGGCGGCGGCCGCCGTCCGCAAGGGGAGGACCGCGTGAACGCCTTCGTCGCCCACTGCACGGCCGACGCGGCCGGCACCGTCACCTTCGAACCGGCCCGGGCGAAGGACACCGTCGGCGGGGAGCTGGTGCTGCGGCGACGCGGCGGCTCCGCACCGGCCGACGAGGTCCGGCTGCCGCTGACCGGACCGCGCGCCGTACTGGACCCCGCCGTCCCGCTCGCCGAGGGTCGCTGGGACATCGTCCACGCCGCGGAGCCGGGCGACCCGGACGGGCGGCCCGTCCGGCCCGGCACCAGGGACGTACGCGCGCTGGTCGACCGGGTCCCCGGCGCCGGTCCTGTCACCGTCCGCGTGCCCTACCCGACCGCCGACGGCCGCCTCGCGCTGCGCAGCTGGGTCCGCGCGCCGCACGCGGAGGCGGGGGCGATCCACCTCGGGGGCGGGGCCATGACGGTACGGGGCGTGCTGTACGGGGCCGAGGCCGGCGACGGGGCGAGGGTCGAGGCGCGCCGGAAGGCGACGCGTGACGGCGGCGGCGAGGGAGCCACGGCGCCCCGTACGCACGGGGTCCCCCTGACCGGCGGCGCGGACGGCGGTTTCACCTTCACCCTGCCGTACGAGGCGCTGGCCGAACCGGCGATGACCGGGCGCCAGTTGTGGGAGCTGTGGCTGATGCCCGCCCACGGCGCGGATCCCGTCCGGCTCTCCCGGATCCTCGACGACGTGTGGGACCGCAAGAACGTCCATGTCTACCCGGCGTACGGGGCGGACGGCTGGCTGGCCGCGCCCTGCTACTCGGGCGACAACAACCTCCACGTACGCCTGGACCCACGGAGCTGATCACCTGGACCGTCCATCCATGCGGACCCATGCGGACCCATGCGGACAGGGGCTGTCCTCGACGGCTGGCAGACTCCTCGCATGCTGGACACCTCGGCCCGACTCCTCCGTCTGCTCTCCCTGCTCCAGGCCCACCGCGAATGGTCCGGCCCGGACCTCGCCGAACGCCTCGGGGTGACCCCGCGCACCGTACGGCGCGATGTCGACCGGCTCCGTGAGCTGGGCTATCCGGTCAACGCCACCCCCGGCGTCGGCGGCGGCTACCAGCTCGGCGCCGGGGCCGAGCTGCCACCGCTCCTGCTGGACGACGAGGAGGCCGTCGCCGTCGCCGTCGGACTGCGTACGGCGGCGGGCAACGGCATCGACGGCATCGGCGAGACGTCCGTCCGCGCGCTCGCCAAGCTGGAACAGGTGCTGCCGGGCCGGCTGCGCCATCGGATCGGCGCGCTCAACGCGTTCACCGTGCCGATGCTGCGCGGCCCGGGGCCGACCGTCGACGCGAGCGTGCTCACCGAGCTGGCGAACCTCTGCCGGGACGGCGAGCGGCTGCGCTTCGACTATCTCGACCACGGGGACGCCGCGAGCCGTCGCACCGTGGAGCCGCACCGGCTGGTCTGCACCGAGCACCGCTGGTATCTGGTCGCCTGGGACCTGGACCGCGCCGACTGGCGTACGTTCCGGGCCGACCGCATCACCCCGAGGCCCCCGCACGGCCCGCGCTTCCCGCCGCGCGAGCCGCCCGCCGAGGATCTGGCCGCCTATGTCTCCGAGGGCGTCTCCACCCGGGTGTACGCCACCGCGGCCGTGATCAGGCTCAAGGTCCCGGCGGCGGAGGCGGCGCATCTGGTGTCACCGTCCGCCGGTGTGCTGGAGCCGGTCGACGAGCACAGCTGTCTGCTGCGCACGGGGGCGGGCGGTCTCGATGTGATGGTGGTGCACGTGATGCTCCTCGGCGTCGACTTCGAGGTGATCGAACCGGAGGAGCTGACCGAGCACATGAGGACCGCGCGCGACCGCCTTTCCCGGGCGCTGGGGGACGCTCCGTAACAAGGGAGAGGGGAGTCGGCGCGTCCGCCGACATCCGGAAGGTGTCGTACCGCCGTTGATTGCGCGAGGCGAAGGTTAATTCCATACTTCATGTCAATTGGCGGCGACCCGTCGAACGGGGGAATTCCGGCCAGGGAAAATATGGTGATCTTCGAGTCCCCCGAATTACTTATCCCTTACTTACGGGCGATGTGTGAAGGGCTTCGAGAAGAGGGCGGGAGTCGCCGCACAGGTGTCGTGATCCTGTGACACAAGTGTGACGGCGGTCGAACGTAAGTGAGTGGGGACGGTGACCGGACGGCCGGCCCGAACCCCTCCTCCGTCACCGTCCGGCGTCACCGGCCGACGGGGGCGACCGGCGTCGGACGTCCGCCGCGCCCTCAACGCCCCGACGACCTAGGCTGATCCGTATGTCATCGATACCGACACCTCCGGCGCAGCCCGACGACGCACCCGACTCCTATGTGGGCCTCACCGCCGTGGAGGCGGAGCGCATCGCGCGCGAGCGCGGCTGGACCACCGTCAGGGCGCTGCCGCCCGGCGCCATCATCACCCTGGAGTTCCTTCAGGGCCGGCTGAACTTCGAGGTCGAGAACGACACGGTCATCCGCTGCTGGCTCGGCTGACCGGCGGCTTCGGACACACGAGGTCCACAAACGGAAGACCCCGGCGCGCGCCGGGGTCTTCCGTTGCCATGACCGGATTTCAGCCGCCCGTCACCGGCCGCGAACGCGGTGGACGGCGGCTGCCCGCCGGGGTGGTGGGCGTCCGCTCCGAGCGCGCCGTGGCGTGCGGCCGGGGCTGGGTGAGCTGCGCGGTGCTGTTCCTGCCGGTCGCGTTACGCCCCGAGTGGGCCGTGCCGACCGTCGAGCGGCCGGCGTCCTCACCCTCCTGCGCGGGGAGTTGAGGGACTATCACGGGCCAGGGCCCGCCCGGGTCTGCCGCGGCCGGTTCGGCGGCCGTCCGGCGCCGCTCGCGCCACCGCTCACGCACGGTGAACACCGCTGCTTCCGTACGGCCGATGGTCGGCTCGAACCAGGGCAGGGCGAGCAGGATCAGCAGTCCCGCGACCCAGCCGAGCAGCACGTCGCTCAGCCAGTGCGTCCCCAGATAGACCGTCGTCGCGCCGACCCCGAGGGCGACCACGGACGATCCGATCGACAGATAACGCCTGGCCCGTGGCGTGGTGGCCAGATAGGCCAGGATGCCCCACGTCACGACTGCGTTCGCGGTGTGTCCCGAGGGGAATATGTCGCCGCCCGCGAAGAGTTCGGCCGAGCCGATCTGTGTCGCGTAGTGCGGGCCCAGCCGGCCGAGGCCGAGCTTCACCGCCCCCACCGTCACGTTGAGCAGCAGCAACGAGGCGCCCAGGACCAGCAGTGGCCGCAGTGTGTGCTGACGCCAGGACCGCCAGCCCAGCCAGGCGGCGATCATCACGGCGGTCGGCCCGCGCTGGCCGAGCACCACGAAGTAGTCGAGGAAGGCGTGCAGTTGCCGCCACTGCTGGTACGGCCGGAACAGCATGATCTTCCAGTCGAGGGTCACCAGCCAGGACGAGGCGAGAACGGCGACCACGATGGCGAGATAGATCGCCAAAGTCCCGCCGAAGAGGGTCGCGCGGGTACGGCTCATCCGCGGGATCTCTATCTTCGGCGGCTCCGGCTCCCGGTCCAGTCGGGCGAAGATGTCGGTACGCACCCAATCGACGTTACAGCGAGTGAACGGCCGACTCGGTCGTTCCAGTCTCTTTGTGATGACGATGTGATGTGGAGTGTGTCTCGGGACGCCGTTTATCCGAGGCCGTTCCCCAATTCCACGTGACCGGCCGCACTATTGCCCCCGGCGGGCTCCCGGTAACTGTCTATCTGCAAAACAGAATTAGTTCACCGTGGCGTCGCGCGGAATTTTCCGGCCGCTTGACCGAGGCTTGACCCCGCCGAGGTGACCCCCCGACCGTCCGTGGCTCGTCTTCGTACGCCACACTTCGACGTCCGGCGGGTGACATGGGCCACGTTCGGGACAGGGGAACTCGCGTACTGTGTCCGGCACTCGCCCGCCGATGCCGGGCCGCCCAGGGTGGACCGCCACCGTCCGGGCCGGTCCACCGAGCGCGAGACGCAATGGGAGGTAGGTAGATGTCCGGGACCACCACGGCGGGAGCGCGCCTGCGCGCGGCCGTCGGCGGCGGTGCCCACGGTGACGGCGCCAACCGGTGGGCCGTCCTGGTCGTCCTCTGCGTCAGTCTGCTTCTCGTCGCGCTCGACGCGACCGTGCTGCACGTCGCCATCCCCGCCGTCACCGAGGACCTGCGCCCCAGCGGTGTCGAGCTGCTGTGGATCGTCGACGCCTATCCGCTGGTCTGCGCCGCGCTGCTGATCCTCTTCGGCACACTCGGCGACCGGATCGGCCGGCGCCGGGTCCTCCTCATGGGCTACGGGATCTTCGGTCTGGCGTCCGTCGCCGCGGCGCTCGCCGAGTCGCCCGGCATGCTGATCGCCGCGCGCGCCCTGCTGGGCGTCGGCGGCGCGATGATCATGCCGGCGACCCTCTCCATCCTCCGCGCCGTCTTCCCCGACCGGCGCGAGCGGGCGATGGCGATCGGCATCTGGACGGCGGTCGCCGCGGTCGGCGCCGCGACCGGACCGGTCCTGGGCGGCTTCCTCGTCGAACACTTCTGGTGGGGCTCGGTCTTCCTGATCAATGTGCCGCTGATGGCGCTGATCCTCCCCGTCGCCCGCTTCCTGCTGCCCGAGTCGAAAGGCGGCTGCGACGGCCCGTGGGACGTCGCCGGCGCGCTGATGGCGGCGGGCGGGGTGCTCGGCGCGGTCCTCGGGGTCAAGCGGCTCGGCGCGGGCGCGTCGATGCTCGACGTCAAGACCTTCGGGCCGCTGCTGCTCGGGGCGGTCCTGCTCTCCCTCTTCGTACGGCGGCAGAGGCGCCGGAAGCATCCGCTCATAGATGTACGGATGTTCGCGCGGCCGACCTTCTCGACCTCCGTCGGCTGCATCGTCCTCGCCATGCTCGCGCTGGTCGGTCTGGAGCTGATCGCCGTCCAGTACCTCCAGCTGGTGCTCGGGCTCAGCCCGCTGGAGACGGGACTCCGGCTGCTGCCGCTCACCTTCGCCGCCATGGCGGCGGGCGCCACCGGGTCGCACACCCTGCGCCGGGTCGGTCCGCGCCGGATGGTCTCCTGCGGATTCGTCCTCACCGCGGGCGCCGTGCTGCTGCTGGTGATGATGGGCGACCACGAGCGGCCCGCGCTGCTGACGACGGCCTTCGTACTGCTCGGATTCGGGCTCCAGTCCACGCTCTTCGGCGCGTACGAGTCGATGCTCAGCGAGGCACCGCCCGAGCAGGCCGGCGGAGCGGCGGCCATCGGTGAGACGTCGTACCAGCTCGGCGCGGGTATGGGCATCGCGCTGCTCGGCAGCGTCATGAACGCGGCGTACGCGCCCGGTCTCCGCTCGGGCGCGGTCGACGGGGTCCCCGAGGCGGCGGGGTCGGCCGCCTCCCATTCGCTGGGGGAGGCGTACCAAGTGGCCGCCCAGCTGGGTGGTCCGACGGGGGAGGCCCTGCGTATCGCGGCGCGGCACTCCTTCGTACACGGTCTGCATGTCACGCTCCTGGTCAGCGCGGCGCTGCTGCTTCTCGGCGCGGCGGCGGCGCTGCGGCTGCCGCGGGTGATGGAGTGCGGCGCTCCGCATGTGGGGGAGGCCACGGGTACGGCCGGGGCGGGCATACCGGCACCACGGGACGGCGGGGAGGCGGAGGGTGCGACGGCCCGGGCGGCGGTGCACGCGGGCCGGGCGCCGACGCGCGGCGACTCTGGACGGGCCCCGGCCCCCCGCCGTAATGTCGGCGCCGAGCGTAACTAGCGCTGCTAGTTTTAACGATCCGCGACCCGACGGAGGCAGCCCTCATGTCCGCACCCCCAGCCCCGAAGCCGTCCTCCCCGTCCTCCTCGAAGCGTCCGTCCTTCGACCCGCGCGACCCCCTCGGCCTGGACGACCTGCTGGATCCCGAGGAACTGGCCGTCCGCGACACCATGCGCTCCTGGGCCAGGGACCGGGTCATGCCGCACATCGCCGACTGGTACGAGCGCGGAGAGCTGCCGGACATCCGCGGGCTCACCCGTGAACTCGGCTCCCTCGGCGCGCTCGGCATGTCGCTCGTGGGTTACGGATGCGCGGGCGCCAGCTCCGTCCAGTACGGACTCGCCTGTCTGGAACTGGAGGCCGCCGACTCCGGTATCCGCTCGCTCGTCTCCGTACAGGGCTCGCTCGCCATGTACGCGATCCACCGGTTCGGCTCCGAGGAGCAGAAGTCACGGTGGCTGCCCGACATGGCGTCGGGCGAGATCATCGGCTGCTTCGGTCTCACCGAACCCGACCACGGCTCCGACCCGGCGGGGATGCGTACGTACGCCAGGCGCGACGGCACCGACTGGGTGCTCACCGGCCGCAAGATGTGGATCACCAACGGCTCGGTCGCGGGGGTCGCCGTCGTCTGGGCGCAGACCGACGAGGGAATCCGCGGCTTCCTCGTGCCGGCCGGCAGCGCCGGTTTCTCGGCGCCCGAGATCAAGCACAAGTGGTCGCTGCGCGCGTCGGTCACCAGCGAACTGGTCATGGACGAGGTACGGCTCCCGGCCGACGCCGTACTCCCGGGGGTGACCGGTCTGCGCGGTCCGCTCAGCTGTCTGAGCCACGCCCGGTACGGGATCGTCTGGGGCTCGATGGGGGCGGCGCGCGCCAGTTTCGAGTCGGCGGTGGACTACGCGAAGACCCGTGAACAGTTCGGCAGGGCGATCGGCGGCTTCCAGCTCACCCAGGCCAAGCTCGCCGACATGGCGCTCGAACTGCACAAGGGGATCCTGCTCGCCCACCATCTGGGCCGGCGTCTGGACGCGGGGAAGCTCCTGCCCGAGCAGGTCAGCTTCGGCAAGCTCAACAATGTGCGGGAGGCGATCGAGATCTGCCGCACCGCGCGCACGATTCTCGGGGCCAACGGGATCTCGCTCGAATATCCCGTGATGCGCCACGCGACGAATCTGGAGTCGGTACTCACCTACGAGGGCACCGTGGAGATGCACCAGCTCGTACTGGGCAAGGCACTCACCGGTCTCGACGCCTTCCGGTGACCGGGGGCGGCCCGGTGAGTACCTCGCTCAGCTCTGGTTGAAGAAGCCGTCGCGTCCGTGTGCCTTGGACTCGCCGCTGACGATCTCGGTGTGGGCGGGGGTCAGCAGGAACACCCGGGTGGCGACACGGTCGATCGAGCCGCGGAGACCGAAGATCAGACCGGCGGCGAAGTCGACGACACGCTTGGCGTCGGCGGGTTCCATGGCGGTGAGGTTGAGGATGACCGGGACGCCCTCACGGAAGAGCTCGCCGATGCCACGCGCGTCCCGGAAGCTCTCCGGCGAGACGGTGGCGATCCTGCGGTCCTGCTCGGGAGCCGACTCGGCGGCGATCCGTACCCGCGGATCGGTCTTCCAGGTGTCGTTGCCCTCGGCACCCTCGGAGTACTCGTCGTCGTAGTAACGCTCGTCGTTGTCCTCAACGAGGCCCAGCCAGGCACTCGCCTTGCGCACCGATCCCATGGACGCCTCCTTTCACCGCGGTCGCTTGTGGTTCCGCATCCCTATGGTTGTCCATGATGCGGATTGCGCGCCAAGTGGATTGTCGGCGCGCAGGGGATTCGTGACGGTACTGGTGCAGAAGATATGGCGATTCGTCAGGGTTCTTCCTCCGTACGAGCCCTGACGGACTGAAAATATGAAAGTCCGGCCAGACGGGTGACGATGAGGACGTACGAGTGAATCGTCCGGTCGATACGATGCCAGGCGCACCGTCGAACCACACCCCGGGGGAAGCACCGTGTTCGGAATTGTGAGGCCTTGTAGCCATCGACTCACGGAAGGGCTCAAGACCGAGTGGATGGCTCATCTGTGCGGGCTCTGCCTGGCACTTCGCTCGGACCACGGACAGTTCTCCCGCATCGTGACCAACTATGACGGCCTGATCGTCTCCGTCCTGACGGAGGCTCAGGCCGAACGCGGCACCGGATGGCGCCGTACTGCTGGCCCCTGCCCACTCCGGGGGATGCGAACCGCCCCGGTCGCGAAAGGCGGGGGAGCACGCCTCGCGGCGGCCGTGTCCCTCGTGCTCGCCTCGGCGAAGGTTCGGGACCACGTCGCGGACGGTGACGGGGTGTTGAGGCGGCGGCCGGTGGCGCTCGCCGCGCGCCGGATAGCCGGCGGCTGGGACCGCGCGGGCGCGCGCACCGGCGCGGAGCTGGGTTTCGACACGGCGGTGCTCGTCGACGCGGTCGACCGGCAGACCGGGATCGAGGCGCTCGCGGGGCCCGGCACCCCGCTGCTCACGGTCACCGAGCCGACCGAGACGGCGACGGCCGCGGCGTTCGCGCACACCGCCGTGCTCGCCGGCCGGCCGGGCAACATGGCGCCGCTCGCGGAGGCCGGACGGCTCTTCGGACGGCTCGCGCATCTGCTGGACGCCGTGGAGGACCAGGCCGCTGACGCCGCGTCGGGCGCCTGGAACCCGCTCACCGCGACCGGTACCTCCCGCGCCGAGGCGCGCCGGCTCGCGGACGACGCGCTGCACGGCATCCGGCTGGCGCTGCGTGACGCGGAGTTCGTCGACGACAGGCTGGCGCATGTGCTGCTCGCCCATGAGCTGCGCACCTCCGTCGACCGTGCTTTCGGGACGTCGTCCTGTTCGCACCAGGGGCAGGCGTCGGTCCAGGGCGGCGGGAACCCGTACGGCGGGCAGGGCGGGAATCCGTACGGGGGCCAGGGCGGAAACCCGTACGGCTCGAACAATCCGTACGGGGGCGGTCATCCCTACGGAGGCGGTAACCCGGGCGGCCCCGGCGGCGGCGGGCCCGGCCCCCTGCCGGAGCCTCCCCGGCCGGAGCGGCGCGGCTTCTGGGCCGGCTGCGCGGTGGCGATCGGTCTCTGCTGCACCTGCCAACTCTGCTGTGCCAAGGAGTACGAGGGGCCGTGGTCGCGCAAGAAGCGTGAGGGCTGCTGCCGGGACTGCGACTGCGACTGCTGCGACTGCGGTTGCGACTGCTGAGCACCGGTCGTCCCCTCCGCGGAAGCGGGTCCGGCGGGCGGCCCTGACGGGTCCGGCGGGCGGGGTCCTGAGGAGGGCCCCGGGGTGCCGCGTCGGTCGGCGGTGGTCGGCCGACGCCCGAAACAAGCCAGCAGAGGGACTCCGAAGCGGTCCCGGTCCGCGCCGTGCGGATCGGGATCGTCCCGACATGTGGGCACCGTACAAATCGCGCCCCGAGGGTGGTTTTCGGACGCCCCAGCTGCATTTCAGCCGATCGAGTGGCCGAAAGGCGCCCTTGCGCGGTCGGTTGGCCCATCGAATACTCCCTCACAGCGCTTGTCAGGGGCACGGCAAATCCGGAATACGGACATGCCCCCGACTGCGCCTCACGGGCCAGACCACCCCAATCAGGCCCCAGATTCCTTCGGAGGAACGACACGTGAGGATCAAGCGCACCACCCCCCGCAGTGGTTTTGCGAGACACACCCGTCTCTTCGCCATCGCCACCGGTCTCGTCGCCGCCGCCGCACTCGCGGTACCCACGGCGAGCGCCGACACGGCCGGGACCTTCAGCGCCAACCAGCTGGCGGCGGCGAGCGACGCCGTCCTCGGCGCCGACGTGGCGGGCACCGCCTGGTACGTCGACAAGGCGACCAACGCGCTCGTCGTCGAGGCGGACACCACGGTCAGCGCGGCCGAGATCGCCGAGATCAAGCGCGAGGCCGGCGCCAACGGCGACGCCCTGCAGATCAAGCGGACGCCCGGCAAGCTCTCCAAGCTCCTCTCCGGCGGCGACGCGATCTACTCGCCCTCCGGACGCTGCTCCGCCGGGTTCAACGTGCGCAGCGGCAGCACCGACTACTTCCTGACCGCCGGGCACTGCACCGAGGGCAACCCGAACTGGTACACCAACTCGGCGCGCACCACCCTCATCGGCCCGACGGCGGGCTCCAGCTTCCCGGGCAACGACTACGGCATCGTGCGTTACTCCAACGCCTCGGTCTCGCGTCCCGGCACCGTCGGCAACATCGACATCACCAGCGCGGCCAACGCCACGGTCGGCATGTCGGTGACCCGTCGCGGCTCCACGACGGGCACGCACAGCGGCAGCGTCCAGGGCCTCAACGCCACGGTCAACTACGGTGGCGGCGACGTCGTCTCGGGCCTGATCCGTACCAACGTCTGCGCCGAGCCCGGCGACAGCGGCGGCCCGCTGTACTCCGGCAGCCGCGCGATCGGCCTCACCTCCGGTGGCAGCGGCAACTGCTCCTCCGGCGGCACGACGTACTTCCAGCCGGTCGTCGAGGCGCTGAACGCGTACGGCGTCAGCATCACCTGATCACCGCCGCAGCCCGGCAGCCCGGCCCAGAGCCGGACCGAGTCCCCGCCCGTGAGCTCCGGGCGGGGACTCGGCGCGTTCCGGCGGCTGCCCGCGGGCTCCGCCGAGGGCGCCCCGGCCCGGGTGAACGCCCCTGTCGGAGGGGCGGTTTCAAGACAGGACTAGTCCTCACCCGTTGCCGACCCGGTGGTTGCACCGAGTGTTTACGAATGGAACCGTCTCGGCCCTGACCTCCCCAGGTGAACGGGGCGGGAGGGAAATGAACCCGTCGTGTGCACGTCCGGAAGTCGACCTTGTGTGCTACTGGCGAGTTTAGGAATAGTGGGCGCCTCGTCCTCCGCGCCACCGCACCCCACATGCGATGACGCGGCCCCCACAGGAGGTATCAGTTGAAGCACCGACGCATTTCGAGGAAGCGCGCTGCGGTGGCCGGCGGCTCCGTCGCCGCCCTGGTCGCGGCCGGGATTTCCTTCCAGACTGCGAACGCCAGTGAGGACATCGCCACGGTGACGGCGAAGACCCTGTCGGCGCCCGCGGCCGGAAAGCTCGCATCCACCCTCGTCGACGACCTCGGCGCCGACGCGGCCGGCTCGTACTACGACAGCGAGACCAAGGCCCTGGTCGTCAACGTCGTCGACGCCACGGCCGCCGAGACCGTCCGGGCGGCCGGCGCCAAGGCGAAGGTCGTGGCCCACTCCCTCACCGAGCTGAAGGACGCCCGCGGCTCCCTCACGGGCGAGGCGAGCACCCCCGGCACGGCCGTGGCCGTCGACCCGGTGTCGAACAAGGTCGTCGTGACGGCGGACCGCACGGTCAAGGGCGCGGCGCTGGACAGGCTCACCAGGACCGTGGAGGAGCTCGGCGCCAAGGCCGAACTGAAGAAGACCGCGGGCGAGTTCAAGAAGTTCATCGCCGGTGGCGAGGCCATCCACTCCGGTGGCGGCCGCTGCTCCCTCGGCTTCAACGTGGTCGTCGGCGGCGAGCCGCACTTCATCACCGCGGGCCACTGCGGCACGGCGGGCAGCTCGTGGTCCGACTCCGCCGGCGGCGCCGAGATCGGCTCCATGGTGGACTCGCAGTTCCCGGGCAACGACTTCGCCCTCGTCAAGTACACGGGCTCCACGGAGCACCCGAGCGAGGTCGACCTGTACGACGGCAGCACGCAGGCCATCGCGCAGGCGGGCGACGCGACCGTCGGCCAGACGGTCTCGCGCAGCGGCTCCACCACCCAGGTCCACGACGGTGAGGTCACCGCGCTCGACGCCACCGTGGACTACGGAGGCGGCGACGTCGTCGAGGGCCTCATCCAGACCACGGTCTGCGCCGAGCCCGGCGACAGCGGCGGCTCCCTCTTCGCCGGTGACACCGCGCTGGGGCTGACCTCGGGCGGCAGCGGCGACTGCTCCTCGGGCGGCGAAACGTTCTTCCAGCCGGTCCCGGAGGCGCTCTCGGCGTTCGGCGCAGAGATCGGCTGACATCCGCCCGGAAGTCCGACAGTACGGAACGAGGAAGCCCGGCCCGCCGTTTTCGGCGGGCCGGGCTTCTCGGTGTACGGCGCCGGGCGCGGGCCCCCGCCGTGTGCGTTTCTGTGCGAACGCCCGCGCCCGGACGATCCCGGGTCCCACGCGATCACCCCGCCCGCCGGCGTGGCGCCGGGCACGTCGTAGGGGCACGTCGGTTCGAAGGAGCACTTGCGCGTCACGATGCTCATCGGCCGCTCTCGGCGCGAGGAGCTGCCCGGGGGCGCAGGGGTCAGAGGACCGGGTCCTCCCCCTGCCCCGGCTCGACCCCGCCCTGTGGAAACGGCACCTCTGCGGGGTGCTCGGCCGACGGTCCGACGGCGGGTGCGGGCTCCCCGTAACGGGTGACGAAACTCATCACGGCGGCCCCGCACCGCGGCGTCCGGAAGCCGCCGCCAACTTCTCGTCAGGTTCCTGGAAGTGACGGCGCGATAGCTGTTCGGCCACGTATTCCGAGGGCTCCGGAGTCGTTCGCACGTTCGAATCAGGTCGCTGACTAGGGGCGATGGCGTTAGAGTAATCGAACGGGCGTGCGATAGATGTATCGGGCGCATGGCTGGAATGGGGTGAGGGCGGAGGTGTGTCATGGGGCATTTCTCCCATCTGCACGCCGCGTCCGGCTACTCCGCCCGGTACGGCGCCGCCCACCCCGAAGACCTCGTCCGGCGGGCGGCCGAGCGCGGCCAGCCGGCGCTCGCGCTCACCGACCGGGACACGGTCACCGGCGCGGTGCGGTTCGCGCTGGCCGCCGCCGGAGCCGGGGTCCGTCCGATCTTCGGCATCGATCTGGCGGTGGAGGCCCTCGCCCCGCCGCCTCTGGCACGACGCCTCCGTACCCCGACACGCGGTGGCGCCCATGTGATCGAGCCGCCCCTGCGGTTCGTCCTGCTCGCCCAGGACCGCGCCGGATGGGCCCGGCTGTGCCGTATCACCTCGGCCGCCCATGTCGGCGCGCTCGCCGGCGTCCCACCGGTGGTGCCGTGGGACGCGCTGCGGGAGCACGGAGGTCCCGGGCTGATCGCGCTGCTCGGACCGCTCTCGGAGCCGGTGCGGGCGCTGTCGGCGGGCCGGGAGGACATCGCGGCGGAGCTGCTGGCGCCATGGCGGGAGGTCTTCGGATCCGGGCTCCGGCTGGAGACCGTCCTGCACGAGCGGTCCGGCACCGGGCCCGGCTCGCTGCGGCTGGCCGCCCGCACCCTGGCCCTGGCCGACCGCACCGGCACCACCGCCGTCCTCTCCAACGCGGTCCGCTACGCCGACCCGGACCAGCACCGGCTCGCCGATGTCCTGGACGCCGCGCGGCTGCTCAGACCGATCGACCGGCGCCGCCTGGACGGCGGACACCGCTGGCTCAAGGACGAGGGAGCGATGGCGGACATCGCGCGACGGATCGCCGAATGCGCCGGAGCGGACAGCCGGCGGGCACACCGTCTGCTGGCGGACACCGCCGCCACGGCGGCCGTGTGCGCCGTCGACCCGGCGGCGGACCTGAGCCTGGGCACGCCACGCTTTCCGGAACCCGCGGTGTTCGGTGCCGGGCCCGGCGCCGACGGCGCGGCGCGGGTGCTGCGCCGGCGGTGCGAGGACGGTCTCGTCCGGCGCGGCCTGGACCACGACCGGGCCGCGCTCGACCGGCTCGACGCCGAACTCGATGTGATCTCCGCGCTGAACTACGACTCGTACTTCCTCGCGGTCGGCCAGGTCGTCGCCGACATCCGGGAACTGGGCATCCGGGTCGCGGCCCGCGGCTCGGGCGCGGGATCGATGGTCTGTCACGCGCTGGGCATCGCCACGGCCAACCCGCTCGAACACCGTCTGCTCTTCGAACGCTTTCTGAGCGTACGCAGGGCATCGCTCCCGGACATCGACATCGACGTGGAGTCCGCCAGGAGGCTGGAGTGCTACGACGCGATCTTCGACCGGTTCGGCAGCGAACGGGTCGCGGTCACCGCGATGCCCGAGACCTACCGGGCCCGCCGGGCCCTGCGGGACACCGGTCTGGCGCTGGGGATCGCACCGGCGGACGTCGACCGGATCGCCAAGAGCTTCCCGCACCTGCGGGCCTCGGACATCACCGGCGCCCTCGCCGAACTGCCCGAACTGCGCGGGCTGGCGGCGGAGGCGGAGCGGTACGGACCGCTGTGGGAACTCGCCGAGGGCCTCGACTCCCTGGTCCACGGCATGGCCATGCACCCCTGCGGAGTGGTCATCAGTGACGCGACGCTCCTGGACCGGCTGCCGGTGCAGCCCACCCCGCAGGGCAACTACCCGATGGCGATGGCGGCCAAGGAGGAGATCGAGGCGCTGGGCAACATCAAACTGGACGTCCTGGGAGTACGGATGCAGTCCGCGATGGCCCATGCCGTCGCGGAGATCGAGCGGGCGACCGGCGACCGCGTCGAGCTGGACGACCAGCGGCAGGTACCGCTCGACGACCCGTTCGCGTTCAAGATCATCCAGGAGAGCCAGACCCTGGGGCTGTTCCAGCTCGAATCGCCCGGCCAGCAGGATCTGCTCTCCCGGCTCCAGCCACGCGACCCGCAGGACGTCATCGCCGACATCAGTCTCTTCCGCCCGGGACCGGTCGCCGGAGGAATGCCGGAGCGGTACATCGCCGCCCGGCACGGCGGCGACCCGGGCTACGCCCATCCGGATCTCGAACCGGTGCTCGCCGACACCTACGGCGTGACCATCTGGCACGAGCAGATCATCCAGACGCTGTCCGTGATGACCGGCTGCGACTACTCGCTGGCCGAGATCGCCCGGCGCGCGCTCGGGGACAAGGAGCGACTGCCCAGGATCAAGGACTGGTTCCACCGCGAGACCACCGCCCGGGGTTACGACTCCGGGGTCCGTGACGAGGTGTGGAAGACCGTCGAGGCCTTCGGCGCCTACGGCTTCTGCCGCGCGCACGCGGTCGCCTTCGCCGTACCGGCCCTGCAGAGCGCCTGGCTCAAGGCGCACTACCCGGCGTTCCTGCTGGCCGGGCTGCTCGAACACGACCCCGGTATGTGGCCCAAGCGCGTCCTCGTCTCCGACGCCCGCCGGCGCGGCGTCCCGCTCCTGCCCGTCGACGTCAACCGCTCCGGGGCGGAGCACACCGTCGAGCGGACCGAGGACGAACGGTGGGGCGTACGGCTCGCGCTGTCCGCCGTCCACGGGATCAGCGAAGAGGAGTACACCCGGATCGACGAGGGCCAGCCGTACAACTCGCTCTCGGACTTCTGGCAGCGGGCCCGTCCCAGCAGGCCCGTCGCCGAACGCCTCGCCGAGACAGGCGCCCTGAACTCGCTCCACGACGGCCGCCTCACCCGCCGCGACCTGCTGCTGCAGATCGCCGAACTCCACCGGCAGTCCCGTGTCCGGTCGGCCGGCGAGGGCCAACTGCCCATCGACACGGAGGCGGTCGGCGGGGCGGGGCCGAGCGGACTGCCGGAGATGACCGGACGCGAAGCCCTGAGCGCGGAGCTGAACACGTACGGCATCGATGTCTCCAGGCATCTGATGGAGCACCACCACCGGCTGCTGCGGGAGATCGGCGCGACCGACGCGGCGCATCTGGCCGGGGCCCGCCAGGGACAGCAGGTCCTTGTCGCCGGAGTACGGGCCTCCACCCAGACCCCGCCGATCGCCAGCGGCAAGCGCGTCATCTTCGTCACCCTGGAGGACGGCTCGGGCCTGGTCGACCTGGCGTTCTTCGAGGACTCCCACCCGGCCTGCGCGCACACCATCTTCCACAGCGGACTGCTGCTGGTCCGCGGCACCGTACAGGTGCGCGGTACGCGTCGTACCGTCGTCGGCGCCATGGTCTGGGACCTGGACGAGATCGCCGCCGCCCGCCGCGACAACGGCCCCGAGGCCGCGCTCGCCCTGCTCGGCGCGAGCCACCCGCACCCGACCCCCGCCCAGCCGCAGCGCACCCTGGCCAACGGCACCACGGGCGCCCGGCTGCACCCCTACGCCGATCTGCAACCGCCCGGCAGCCGTTCGGCCGACCTGAAGAAGTTCGGCCACACCAGCTCGGGGAGCGCGGGATGACCGCGCGCCCGCGGCACATCGCCCATCTGCATCTGCACCCGCACGCCGGACCGGACGAGAACCGGCACGCGGACGCGATCGACCTGCTGACCGGTATCACCCCCCATGTCCAGACGGTCTCGCCCGACGCCGTCCAACTCGACCTGACCTCCGCGCTCAGATACTTCGACCGGTCCCCCCTCGGCCTGGTCCAGCTGGCGCAGCTGCGGCTGATGGGCCTGTACGGCATCGAAAGCAGCGCGGGGCTCGCGGCCAACCGCATGCTGGCCACCATGGCCGCCGACGCGTCGGCGCCGGGCCGGGCCACCTGGGTACCGGCGGAGGAGGCCGCCGTCTGGCTCCGTTCCCGCCCGGTCACCGGGCTGCCCGGGATCGGCCGCGCCACGGCCGCCACGCTCGGCAGGTACGGACTGCACTCGATCGGCCAGGTCGCCGACGCGCCCGCGGCCACCCTGCAACGCCTCATCGGCGCGGGCCCCGCCCGGCTGCTGGCCGAGCGCGCCCGGGGCCACGACCCCCGCCCCGTCACCCCGCTGGAACCGGCGGCACATCTGGTGGCCGACCTCGTCCTGGACCGGGACCGCCTCGACGCGGAAGGGCACCACCGGGCCGTCCTCGGGCTCGCCGACCGGATCGGCCAACGCCTGCGCGGTGAGGGCCAGGTCACCGGCCGGCTCACTCTCACGGTGCGCTACGCCGACCGCAGCTCCACCGCGCGTACCCGTACGGTCCCGGAGCCGACCAACCACTCGCCCGCGCTCGCGACGGCTCTTCTCGGTCTGCTGGCCGCGCTCGGGCTCCAGCGCGCGAGGGTCCGCGCCTACGTGGTGCGCGCCGACGATCTGCTGCCGGCCGACGCGGCTCCCCGTCAGCTCTCCCTGGACCCCGGCGACGCCCGCGCCCGCGCGGCGGAGAAGGCGGCGGACCGCGCCCGCCGGCGCTTCGGACCGGAGGCGGTACGCCCGGCCACGCTGGCGGACTGACGGAGGGCACCGGGCGGTCCCGGCTCGCGAGTCGGCGGTCACGGCCCGATGGAGGACCTCGCGGTCGACGCCGACTCCGCCGGGCTGCTCACCCTGGCGCCGGCCTCCGACAAGCAACTGGGTGTGGCCTGCCACGGCCCGGCCGCGCTGCTGGCCGCGGGCTACCGGCTGACCGGCTCCACGAACGCGGAGGAGACCCAGGGGGGTCTCGCCGACAAGGCCAAGTGGCTGCTCCAGGACCGACTGGTGGCCCTCGGCGCCGACTACCAGGAGGGCGAGCCTGGGCGTCGCACGTGATGGCGGACCGTAATCCGCTCACCGGCCAGAACCCAGGGAGCCCGGCGGGCGTTCAATATTTTTACTGACGCGTAACTTCCCTTCCGCATGCTACTCGTGCGTAACTTGGCATGAGCACAGCCGACGTGGTCCGGGCCACAGAGCTGGCGGCTTTCCCCTTCCCCCTCTTGAGCCACTAGGAGATCGCTCGATGCTGCCCTGGAAACGCGCGTTACGACCACTGGCGGCGCTGCTGCTGGCGGTCTCGGTCGCCACCACCGCACCCGCCGTCGCGGCCACCCCCGCCGCGCCCCCGACAGCGGTCACCGCTCCGGCACCCGCCTCCGCCGCCGCGAGCAGCGGCTGGAACGACTTCTCCTGCAAGCCCTCCGCCGCGCATCCCCGCCCGATCGTCCTCGTCCACGGAACCTTCGCGAACTCCGTCGACAACTGGCTCGGTCTCGCCCCGTACTTGGTCAACCGCGGCTACTGCGTCTTCTCCCTCGACTACGGGCAGCTCCCGGGAGTGCCGTTCTTCCACGGCCTCGGCCCCATCGACAAGTCGGCCGAGCAACTGAGCGCTTACGTCGACCGGGTGCTGGCCGCCACGGGCGCCTCGAAGACCGACATCGTCGGCCACTCGCAGGGCGGCATGATGCCCCGCCACTACCTCAAGTTCCTGGGCGGCGCGCAGAAGGTGAACGCCCTCGTCGGACTCGCGCCGGACAACCACGGCACGACCCTGCTCGGTCTGACGAACCTTCTGCCGCACTTCCCGGGCGCCGAGGACCTGTTGAGCGAGAACACCCCGGCGCTCGCCGACCAGATCGCCGGATCGCCCTTCCTCACCAGGCTCAACGAGGGCGGTGACACCGTGCCCGGCGTCAAGTACACCGTCATCGCGACCCGTTACGACCAGGTGGTCACGCCGTACCGCAGCCAGTTCCTGTCCGGGTCCGACGTCCGGAACGTCACGCTCCAGGACCTCTGCGCCCTCGACGTCTCGGAGCATCTGGCGATCGGGCTGATCGACCGGATCGCGTTCCACGAGGTGGCCAACGCGCTCGACCCGGCCCGTGCCACACCGACGACCTGCGCGTCCGTCGTCGGCTGAACCAGACACACCGCGGGGCTGCGGGCCGGTGGGGCCGGGGGCCCCCGGGGGGATGTTGTGTGGCGGGGGCGGGGGTGGGGGGCC
>NZ_JBHXRM010000037.1:21281-89302 GCF_042716895.1 Streptomyces sp. NPDC058653
GCTCCGGGCCGATCGGCCCGGAGCCCCGCGGTGTCATCTTCTGTGCCGTCAGCGGCTGTGCCGGCCCCCGGCGGGCTCGGCCCTGCGGCGGACGGTCGCGAACATCACGGCCGCGCCTGCGGCGAGGATCGCCGCGCCGCCCACCGCGATGTACGGCGTGGTGCTGTCCCCACCGGTCTCCGCGAGATTCTCCGAACCGCCCGCCGGCTGCGGCTCGGCGGCGTCGGCGCCGTTGACCTCAGGGGCATTCGCCTCCGGGGCGTCGGCCTCGGGGGCGGCGGCCTCCGGCTCGGCGGCGTCCTCGTAGCCGCCGGCGTCCTTCGCGGTGTTCTTCACCTCGGCGCCGGCCCCGGTCTCCTCCGGGCTGTCGCCGCCGTGCCCGTTGTGGTCGACGGTCGACTTGGCCGCGCCTTCCTCGACGTCGGCGTCGGAGGGGGCGGACGCCTCGGGGGCGGCGGCCGAACCGCCGTTGTCCGCGCCGAAGACCACGTCGGAGCAGGTGTAGAAGGCCTCCGGGCTGTCCGAACGCTGCCAGATCGAATAGATCAGATGGCGGCCCGACTTGGCGGGGACGATGCCGTCGAAGACATAGGCGCCGTTCTCCAGCTTCGGGTCCGTGACCTTGGCGAACGGCTTGTCCTCCAGGTCGGACCACTTCAGCGGCTGAGCCGGGTCGTAACCGTCCTTGGTGATGTAGAGCTCGAAGGAGCCCTTGTGCGGCGCGGTCGCCTTGTAGTTGAAGGTGCGGTTTCCCGCGGTGAACGGTGACGACGGCCAGTCGCCGCGCGGCAGGTCGAGTCCCTTGTACTTGTCGCGGCCCGCCGAGCAGAGCTTGCCGTCCGGGATGATCGACTTGTGGTTGCCCGCGGCGTCGGCGATGTTGACCTCGTTCCAGTCGTAGAACGCCTGCGTCCCGCTGGCCGCCACCGCCGCCTTGCACGCCGCCGACCGCGGATTCTCCGGCCCCTCGGCGAAACAGGCCGACACACGGCTGACCGGGTCCGTCATCGACCCGTGGGCCCCGGCCGGCGCGGCGGCCAGTGCGACGAGCGCGAGCGGCGCGACGCCCAGGACGACGACCCCGGCGGTCCTACGACGAGCGGTCATGGATTCGTTCTCCTTCAGAGCGGCACGAGCTGGGGGAGCGGAGCGGGACGGAATCCCGGCGGCGTGACCTCCGTTGCACACGGCGCCACCTCTCGTCGTCCCGCTCCGGCACTCAGCAAGTTAGCCGCTCGAAACCCCGGAAAGGCCTGCTGGGACAGGGCGGAGGGGATCCTTATGGTCCGCTTAAGACGAACCTATGCCGACGCTAAGAGACCACTGCGATTTCGCGTTGCAAACGGTGCCGATGTCGCGCCGGGGGCCCGGGTGCCGGGCGCCCCGCCCGTCAGCCGACCCAGCGGTAGCACCGCTCCGGACGCCCCGTCCCCCCGTACCGGAGCGTCACCTCCGCACGGCCCGTGTCGGCGAAGTACTCCAGATAGCGCCGCGCGCTCACCCGCGACAGAGCGCCCTCGTCCGCGCACTGGGTCGCCGACAGTCCCTCCTCGTGCCGGCGCAGCGTCCGCTCGACCAGCTCCGCCGTGTGCGCGGCCAGCCCCTTCGGCAGCTCCCGGGAACCCGGCGGGCGCGTACCGAAGATCTGGTCCACGTCCTCCTGGCGCGCCTCGCCCAGCCGGTCCAGCCGGGTCCGCAGCGACGCCACGTGTCGCAGCTGCTCCTGGAGCGCCGACCGGCTGAACGGCTTGATCAGATAGTGCAGCGCCCCCGCCCGCAGCGCCGCGCGGATCACACCCGCGTCCCGCGCCGCCGTGATGAACAGGACGTCCACGCTCGTACGGGTCGCGTCCCGCTCCTCGGCCGCCCGCAGCTCGCGCAGTACGGCGATCCCGTCCATGTCGGGCAGATAGATGTCGAGAAGCACCAGGTCGGGCCGGAGGTGCTCGGCCGCGCGCAGCGCTTCGGCGCCGTTGTGCGCCACCCCGACGACCTCAAACCCGTCCATCGCGGACACATAGCGGCCGTGCAGCTTCGCGACCATGAAGTCGTCGTCCACCACCAGCACCTTTGTCACGCCGTCACGCTAGGCCGCGACCGCAACGACCACAACGTCCGTTGATTCCGGAAGAGAGACAGCTTCTTAACGCGAAGGCAACATGTGGGCCACCTCACTGCCCTGCCACTTGCATCCCTGAAAGGCGGCATCCGTGCGTTTCCGCACTCCCCTCGCCCTCCTCGGGTCCGCGCTGCTGGTGCTGGTGGGTCCGCCGCTGCTTTCCGTGGGCAGTGGCGGCGACACCGGTACGCAGATACCCGGCCTGCGCTTCATGGTCCCCAACACCCCGGGCGGCGGTTACGACATCACCGCCCGCACCATGGCCAAGAACGCCGAGGACGCCGAGCTCAACCACAACATCGAGGTCTTCAACCTGCCGGGCGCCGGCGGCACCGTCGGACTCGCCCGCGCCGTGAGCGAACACGGCAACGGAAAGCTCGCCGTCTCCATGGGCCTCGGCGTCGTCGGCGCCGTACGCACCAACAAGTCCGACGAGACCCTCGCCGACACGACGCCGATCGCCCGCATCAGCGAGGAGACCGACATCGTCGTCGTCAGCAAGGACTCCCCGTACCGGACGATCGACGATCTGCTCACCGCGTGGAAGAAGGATCCGGCCAAACTCCCGGTCGGCGGCGGCTCCTCACCCGGCGGCCCCGACCACCTCGCGCCCATGCTGATGGCGCGGGCCGCCGGGATCGCGCCGAAGACCGTCAACTACGTCCCCTTCGACGGCGGCGGCGAACTCCTCGCCTCCATCCTCGGCGACAAGGTCGCCTTCGGCGTCTCCGGTCTCGGTGAGTACCGCGACCAGATCGAGGCCGGTGAGCTGAGGCTGCTGGCCGTCACCGGCCCCGAGCGGACCCCCGGCATGGACGCGCCCACCCTGCGCGAGGCGGGCCTGGACACCGACTTCACCAACTGGCGCGGCGTCGTCGCGCCCCCCGGACTCTCCGACGCCGAACGCGACAAGCTCATCGCCTTCTTCGAGAAGCTGCACGCCTCACCCGAGTGGCAGGACTCGCTCAAGAAGAACAACTGGGACGACGCCTTCCTCACCGGCGAGAAATTCGGCGACTTCCTCGCCGCCGAGGACAAGCGCGTGGAATCCGTCCTGAAGGAGCTCGGACTGTGACCACCCACCCGAACACCCCTCCCGCGGAGGAGAACACCCCTCCCAAGGACGAGAGCTCCGCGTCCCGCGGCTCCTCCTGGCTGCGCGAGCACTCCGAGCTCGGCGTCGGCCTCATGCTGCTCATCCTCGGGGTCCTCGTCCTCACCGACGCCCTCACCATGGACGTCGACATCACCCAGCGCGGCCCGGTCGGCCCCAAGACCGTGCCGATCGCCGTCGGAATCGGTCTGCTCGCCGTCGCCGTCCTCCTCAGCCTCGACGTGCTGCGCGGCGGCCGGGGCGAGGCCGAGGGCGGCGAGGACATCGACCTGAGCGAACCGAGCGACTGGCGGACCGTGCTGCTGCTCGCCGGGGTCTTCCTCGGCAACGCCGTACTCATCGGCCCCCTCGGCTTCCCGATATCCGGGGCGCTGCTCTTCTGGGGCTCGGCGTACGCGCTCGGCAGCCGCCACCTCCAGCGCGACCCGCTCATCGCGGCGTGCCTCTCCGTCGTCACCTACTTCATCTTCAACAACCTGCTCGGCGTCCCCCTCCCCGGTGGCCCGCTGATGGGAGTGATCTAGCCCATGGACTCCCTCAACTCCCTGATGGACGGCTTCGGCACCGCGCTGACGCCGATCAATCTGCTCTGGGCGGCGATCGGCGTACTGCTGGGCACCGCGATCGGTGTCCTGCCCGGCATCGGCCCGGCCATGGCGGTCGCCCTGCTGCTTCCCGTCACCTACGGCCTGGAGCCGACCGGCGCGTTCATCATGTTCGCCGGCATCTACTACGGCGCCATGTTCGGCGGCTCCACCACCTCGATCCTGCTCAACACCCCCGGTGAGAGCGCGGCGGTCGTCGCCGCCATCGAGGGCAATCCGATGGCCAAGGCGGGGCGCGGCGCGCAGGCGCTCGCCGCGGCGGCGGGCGGTCACTTCGTCGGCGGCATGATCGGCACGATCCTGCTGGTCCTCCTCGCGCCCACCGTCGCCTCGATCGCCGTCGACATCGGCGCCCCCGACTACTTCGCGATCATGGTGCTGGCGTTCATCGCCGTCACCTCCGTCCTCGGCTCCTCCCGGATCCGCGGGCTCGCCTCACTGCTCATCGGCCTCACCATCGGCCTGGTCGGCCTGGACCAGATGACCGGCCAGCAGCGTCTGACCTTCGGCTCGCTCCAACTCGCCGACGGCGTGGACGTCGTGATCGTCGCCGTCGGTCTCTTCGCGATCGGCGAGGCCCTGTGGGTCGCCGCCCATCTGCGCCGCTCCGGCGGCGAACCGGTCCCGGTCGGCCGCCCCTGGCTGGGCAAGGACGACATACGGCGCACCTGGAAGCCCTGGCTGCGCGGGCCGGTCATCGGCTTCCCGTTCGGCGCGATCCCGGCGGGCGGCGCGGAGATCCCGACGTTCCTCTCGTACGTCACCGAGAAGCGGCTGTCCAAGCACAAGAAGGAGTTCGGCAAGGGCGCCATCGAGGGCGTCGCGGGACCCGAGTCGGCCGCGTCCGCGTCGGCCGCCGGAACGCTCGTGTCGATGCTGACCCTCGGACTCCCCACGACAGCGGTCGCCGCCGTGATGCTGGCCGCCTTCCAGCAGTACGGCATCCAGCCGGGACCGCTGCTGTTCGAGCGGGAGTCGGAGCTGGTCTGGGGGCTGATCGCCTCGCTGTTCGTCGGCATGGTGCTGCTGCTGGCCCTGAACCTGCCGCTCGCGCCGGTGTGGGTGAAGCTGCTCCGTATCCCGCGCCCCTACTTGTACGCGGGCATCCTCTTCTTCGCCGCCGTCGGCGCCTACGCGGTCGGCGGGGAGGCGCTCGACCTGGTGATCCTGCTGATCATCGGTCTGATCGGGTTCGGGATGCGGCGCTACGGACTGCCGGTGCTGCCGGCCGTGATCGGCGTCATCCTCGGCCCGGCCGCCGAGCAACAGCTGCGCAGGGCCCTCCAGATCAGCGACGGAAGCGTCGGCGGACTGGTGGACACGCCGTTCTCCGTGGCCGTCTACGCCGTCGTCGTACTGATCGTCTGCTGGCCGCTGGTGCGCAAGGTGCTGGCCGGCCGCCGGAAGGAGACCAAGGCCTCCGTCTGAGGCGACCGCCGGGCCACGGGTTTCCCCGGAACCCGTGGTTCCGGCACAGCTGTCCGGGAAGGCCGGAGGGACCGACGGTCCCTCCGGCCTTCCCGAACAGAACCGGCCGCGCGGCCCGTGACCGAGCGCCCGCCGGTCCGAACTGTCGGTGGTGGATGGGACCATCGACTCATGACCCCGATCGACTGGGACGACGCAGCAGACTCCTTCGACGAGGAGCCCGACCACGGGCTGCTCGATCCGGCCGTGCGCAAGGCGTGGGCCGCCAAGCTCGCCGGCTGGCTGCCGACCGAGCCGTCCAGGGTGCTCGACCTCGGCTGCGGCACCGGCAGTCTCGCGCTCCTGGCCACCGAGTTGGGCCACCGCGTCACCGCCGTCGACCTCTCGCCGCGCATGGTCGGACTCGCCAGGGCCAAGCTGTCGGGCACGGACACCGAGGTGCTGGTGGGCGACGCCGCCAGACCGCCCGTGGGGGAGCGGACGTTCGACGTGATCATGGCCCGCCATGTGCTGTGGCTGCTGCCCGATCCGGACCGGGCCCTGAACCACTGGCTGTCGCTGCTGCGCCCCGGCGGGCGCCTCGTCCTGATCGAGGGCGTCTGGTCCGGCGCCGGACTCCCGGCGACACGTGTCACGATGTCGGTCGCCCCGCTCGTCGAGCGCGTCCAGCACGAACACCTCTCGGCCGACGCCGCGCTCTGGGGCCGCGCCGTCGACGACGAACGGTACGCGCTGATAGCCCACGCCGCCCAGCGGCGCCGCCACACCGAAGTGGTCGACGTCCATCTGATCCTGCGCAGGGGCGACGAGGTGCTGCTCGCCCGCCGGTCCGGCACGGGCTACGGCGACGGTCTGCTCAACAGCCCCTCGGGACACGTCGAGGACGGTGAGGACGTCCGTACGGCGATGATCCGCGAGGCGGCCGAGGAGATCGGCGCCCAGCTGGACCCGGAGGAGCTGCGCACGGCCCTGGTCATGCACCACCGGGGGCCCGGCGGCCGCCCGCGCACGGGCTGGTTCTTCGAGGTCCGCTACGACGCGGGGCGCACGGCCTGGGAGCCGTACAACCGGGAGCCGGAGAAGTGCTCGGGCCTCTCCTGGCACCCGCTCGCCGCGCTCCCCGACGACATGGTCGCCTACTGCCGCGCGGGCCTGGAGGCGTACCGCGCGGGGGAGCGCTTCGTCATCCACTGGCACGAGGACGCCGACTCGATCGCCCACGACCCGGCGGGCACACCGCGCGCGCTGCTCCTGGCCAAGACCGACGCGGGGGCTACGAGGGGAGGGGGCGAGCGAGAAGGTCCCTGAACGCGCCGCCGCGTACGAGGAGTTCGAGCTCGTCCAGCGCCCGGCGGGCCGCGTCCGCCGCGACGGGGTCCCGCTCGGCGAGACCGCTCTCCTCGAACTCGTCCTCGTCCAGGCGCAGGACCGTCCCGCCGTCGCCCGACGCCCAGAGGTCCAGGTCCAGATCCTCGACCAGCAGCTGGTAGCGGAGTTCACCCGGGCCACGACCGCGTACGACCGCCGGCCGGGTCACGTCGCAGTACCAGCCCTTGAGGACGCCGTCGCCCGTGCGGACCTCCTTCACCGCGTACCACCGGTCACGCCAGTAGTGCTCGGTGAAGACGTCGCCGGGCTCGAAGCGTACGAAGCCGAAGTCCCGTACACCCTCGGCCGCCCACGGCGCGCGCACCACCAGATGGGAACCGTCGTCGGCGAGGAGGGACGCGGGGTAGCGGATCTTCGTACGGCCCGCCTTGACCAGCCGCACCTCGACCTGGACCTCCGGGGTCCCGCCGGTGTCAGACGAGCCGGCGGACATGCCGTACCTCCGAGGCGGAGACCCGGTAGCCGAGCCGGGCGTTGACCGCCAGCATCGGCTCGTTCCCGGCGTCGTTGTTGGTGAACGCGTCCGTGTAACCGGCGGCGCGGGCGCGGCGCAGGGAGTCGACCTTGGCCGCCCCGGCCAGACCCCGGCCCCGGTGGTCGCGCAGCGTGCCGGTCATCGCCGACAAGTAGGTGGTGTCACCGTCGGTGTGGACCAGGGTGAAGGCCACGATCCTGCCGTCGGCGACCACGAGGGTGCTGAGGCGGTGGTCCAGACAGGGGTGGCGCCAGGTGTGGTTCAGCCAGTCCTCGTAGTCGTCGAGGTTCGTGCTGATGTCGCCCGGTTCGTCCGACGAGGCCTCGGCGTCGGCCTCGAACACCGACCGAGGGTCGTCGGCGAAGTCCGCCCCGGTCGCCGGCGTGTAGCCGGCGGGGAACTCCGGCGGCTCGGGCAGCGTGGCGCCCGCCAGGTCCAGCCGCTGGAAGTGCGCGGTACGCAGCGGCGAGTAGCCCCGGTGGGCGGCGAAGGCGAGGGACGCGGGCTCGTCGTTCACCCAGGTGAGGACAGCGGTCGCGCCCTCGGCCGCCAGATGCTCCTCGGCCGCCCGCAGGATCGCGGACCCGGCGCCCTTGCCCTGGTGGTCGGGATGCACATGGGGGTTGACCCGGGACTGCCCCGGCACGTCGCTGTCGTGGGCGAGCGCGACATGCGAGGTGCCGATCACCTCCCCGCCGTCCTCGGCGACGAGCATGCGGTACTTCGACGCCGGATGGGCGCTCCGCACGGCGAAGTGCAGGGCGTCCTCGGTCGTCACGGCGTACGGGACAGTGGCACGCCGGACACGGACGACGGCCGCGGCGTCCTCCG
This sequence comes from Streptomyces sp. NPDC058653, assembly GCF_042716895.1. Classification (NCBI taxonomy): domain Bacteria; kingdom Bacillati; phylum Actinomycetota; class Actinomycetes; order Kitasatosporales; family Streptomycetaceae; genus Streptomyces; species Streptomyces sp. NPDC058653. Next base: position 29,243 of record NZ_JBHXRM010000037.1, read on the forward strand.
GGCGGAAATCACGAACGATCAGACTCATGGAGCGGCACGCTACGGGGCCCTACCGGCGGAACGCCCCTGGTTTTCCGTCCCGGACCAGGCCGGATGGGGGACAATCGGCCCTGTGACCTTGAAGATCGCCATCGCCATCGACGCCGACGACCCCACCGCCCCGTACGAGCAACTGCGCACGCAGATCTCCGAACAGGCCCGGTCGGGTGCGCTGCCGGTGGGGCACAAGCTTCCGACGGTACGGGGCTTCGCCGAGGAGCTGGGTCTCGCGGCGAACACCGTGGCCAAGGCCTACCGGGCGCTGGAGTCCGACGGGGTGATCGAGACGCGTGGGCGCAACGGCACGTTCATCGCGGCGGCGGGCGAGGCGGCGGACCGCAAGGCGGCGGCCATGGCGCAGGAGTACGCGCGGCAGGCCAGACGGCTCGGTCTGGCGCGCGCGGAGGCGCTGTCGCTGGCCGAGGACGCGGTGCGGGCGGAGTACTCGCGCTGAGACCGGGCCTCCAGGCGGGCGCGGCCCGTCATCTGGCCAGCCGCCCCAGCAGCGAGGACGCCGCCGTGATCCCCAGCACGGCGGCGAAGAGCAGGACCCCGAAGTCGAGCAGCAGATGGGACGACGTACCGAGCAGCAGTCCGCGCAGCGCGTCCACCTGGTAGCTGAGCGGGTTGATCTTGCTGACCACCTGGAGCCAGCCCGGCATGATCGCCACCGGATAGAGCGCGTTCGAGGCGAAGAAGAGCGGCATGGTGATGGCCTGCCCGATGCCCATCAGCCTGTCCCGGGTGAGGACGATGCCCGCGATCGTGATCGACAGGCAGGAGAAGAAGGCCGAGCCGAGGATCACCACGACCGCGACCCCGAGCAGTTTCAGCGGGTTCCAGGTCAGACTCACGCCGAGGACGGCGGCGATGAGGATCACCACGAGCGCCTGGATGAGCGCTTTGACCCCGGAGGCGAACGCCTTGCCGCTGATCAGCGCGGCCCGGGGGGTCGGGGTGACGAGGAGTTTGGTCAGGATCCCCGCGTCCCGCTCCCAGATGATCATGATGCCGTAGAAGATCGCGATGAACATCGCGGACTGGGCGATGATGCCGGGCGCGAGAAAGTCGATGTAGGGGATACCGCCGGTCGGGATGGCCCGGAGATGGGTGAACGTCTCGCCGAAGATCAGCAGCCAGAGGGCGGGCTGGACGGCCCGGGTGTAGAGCTCGGTGCGGTCGTGGCGGAGCTTCTGGAGCTCGACCACACACATGGCGATGACTCTGGACGGCAGGACGCGCAGGCCCGTCCGGGGCTGTGGGGGCACCAGCAGCAGAGCGAACCGGGAGGGGTCGACGGCCTCAGCCGAGTCGGGACGCCGTTCGGCGGGTGCTCCTGACATCGCGGTAGGTGCCTCCTTCCTCCTCCAGGTCCTGGCCGACGACATCGCGGAAGACGTCCTCCAGCGTGGGGAGGGCGTCGCCCCGGGTCGCCGCGCCGGACGCGTCCGCCTTCCGGGCCTTGCCCGCTTCGCCCGTCTCACCCGCCCCGCGCGCCTTGCCCGCCTCACGGGCCTCGGCGCGGCGGCGCTCGCGCAGCGCCCGGCGCAGTTCGTCCGGTGTGCCGAGGGCATGGATACGGCCGCGGTGCATCAGCCCGACCCGGTCGCAGTACTGCTCGGCCTCGTCCATGTAGTGCGTGGTCACCAGCACCGTCATCCCGGTGGCCCGCCGCACCGCGTTGATGTGGTCCCAGACGCTGCTCCTCGCGATCGGGTCGAGACCGATCGTCGGCTCGTCCAGCATCAGCAGCCGGGGCGCGCTGACCAGCGCCTGCGCGAGTTCCAGACGGCGGATCATGCCGCCGGAGTACGTCTGTGCCATCCGGTCGGCCGCGTCGGTGAGGTCGACGACGTCCAGGGCCTGCGCGACCCGCGCGGCCCGCTCATGACGCGGTACGTCGAAGACGCGGGCGAACAACGTCACGTTCTCGCGCCCGGTCATGGCGGCGTCGGCGGACAGTTGCTGCGGCACGTAACCGAGCAGACGGCGTACCGCCATCCTGTCCTTCGCCGCGTCGTGCCCGAACACCCTCACCATGTCCGAGGGGACCGGCAGCAGCGTCGTGATACAGCGGATCGCGGTCGTCTTGCCCGCGCCGTTGGGGCCGAGCAGTCCGAAGATCTCGCCGACACGGACGGACAGGTCGAGGTCGTCGACGGCCCTGGTCTCTCCGAAGGAGTACTCAAGGCCGTGGCAGCTCACGGCCTCGGCGTCCCGGGTCCCGCCGGAGTCCGGTGTGCCGCCGGCCCGGCCGGCACCGCCGGCGGGAACGGCTCCCCCGGCGGGAACGGCTCCGCCGCTCATACCGCCCTCACCTCCTCGCGCAGATTCAGCGCGAGTCTGCGCAGCGCGGGCAGCGCGGCGGCGAGGGCGGCCCGTTCCCCCTCGGTCAGCCGGGCCACCTGCTCACGTACCAGCGCGGAGTGCCGGGCCTCCCAGTCGGCCAGACGCGAGACGGCAGCCGGGGTCGGCGCCAGCAGGACGGCGCGGTGGTCCCCGGGATCGGTTTCGCGGCGCAGATATCCGGCCCTGGTCAGCTCATTGGCGAGGGTGGAGACCGAGTTCCCGGCGAGATACAGCTCCTTCGCCGCTTCCGAGACCCGGATTCCCGGGCGCGCCGCGACCAGCCGCAACAGCTCGACCTGCGCGCCCCGGAGCGGTGGGGCCGTCAGACCGACGCTCAGCCGCCGCCGGATCATGCGCTGTACGCCTGCCAGTACGTCGGCGAGCGAGTCGGGGAACTCGACCGAGGTCATGGCGTCACTTTAGCTCCGAAGGGGAGAAATCGCCCAGAACGCACATTCGGGAAATGGGGCGGCTACAGGTACAGCCCCGCGTCCGCGCCCTTCGACTGACCCGGGACCGAGGTCGGGCCGCCGCCCCTGCGCAGCGCGAACAGCTCCGCCAGCGTCGCGCCCTCCCGGCCCACCGCTCCCTCCCAGTCGCCCTCCTCCCGGCTCAGCCAGCTCTCCGCCTCCTTGCGGGTCAGCGAGCCGACCTCGATACGGGCCAGACAGCGGCCGGGCCTGACGACCGCCGGGTGGAGCCGTTCCAGGTCCTCGTTGGTCGTGACTCCCACCAGGACGTTCCGGCCCTGTCCGAGCAGCCCGTCCGTGAGGTTCAGCAGCCGGGAGAGCGCCTGGCCCGCCGTGTGCTTGGCCTCCCCGCGGATCAGCTCGTCGCAGTCCTCCAGGAGCAGCAGCCGCCAGCGGCCCTTCGACGAGCCCTCGTCCTCGCCGATCGCGATGTCCATCAGATAGCCCACGTCGTTGAAGAGCCGCTCGGGGTCCAGGACGCAGTCGACCTGGCACCAGTCGCGCCAGGACCTGGCCAGCGTCCGCAGCGCCGAGGTCTTCCCGGTGCCGGGCGGCCCGTGCAGCAGGAGCAGCCGGCCCGCGATGTCGTCCGGCGTCACCTTCATCAGCCGGTCCATCGCGTCGGCCACCGGCGCCGTGTAGTTCCCCCGGACCTCGTCCCAGGTGCCCGCCGCGATCTGCCGGGTCGTCCGGTGCGGGCCCCGGCGCGGCGACACGTACCAGAACCCCATCGTCACGTTCTCGGGCACCGGCTCCGGCTCGTCCTGCGCGCCGTCCGTCGCCTGGCGGTGGACTTTCTCGGCCAGTTCGGAGCTGGTCGCCGTCACCGTGACGTCCGCGCCCCGGTTCCAGCGGGAGACGAGCAGTGTCCAGCCGTCGCCCTCCGCGAGGGTCGCGCTGCGGTCGTCGTCGCGGGCCGAGCGCAGCACGGTGGCGCCCGGCGGCAGCAGGGAGACACCGGACTTGACGCGGTCGATCGACGAACTGTGCGAATGCGGCTGCTCCCCGGTCGCGAAACGGCCGAGAAAGAGCGCGTCGACGACATCCGACGGTGAGTCGCTGTCGTCGACGTTCAGCCGGATCGGCAGGGCGTCCTGAGGCTTGGCAGACATGCCGCCCATGATCCGGCACGGGCGCCGCCGACGCACGGTGTTTTGCCCGGCGGCGCCCGCTCCGTCCCGTCAGCCTCCGCCCACCGCCCGCGCGGCCCGGCGGGCCCCGCGAACCAGCGCGTACGCCTTCGTCAGCGCCCGGTCACCGGCGAAGGCACGGCCGACGGACCGGCCGCCGACCAGCCGCTCGAACTCCCCGATCGTCGTGGAGCGCCGCACCGTGACCCGTTCCAGGGCGTACGGGCCCTGCCCCCGGCGGGCCAGCCCGTTGCCCACGGCCAGCGACTGCGTGAACCCCGCCGCCCGTACGGCGCGCCGTACCCGCCGGGTCGAGTAGCCGTACGGATACGCGAACGAGACGGGCGCCACGCCCAGTTCGGCGTCGACGATCTCCCGACAGCGCGCCGCCTCGTAGCCCAGCCGCGCGTCGTCGAGCTGGTCCAGCTGCGGATGCGTGTGGCTGTGGCCGCCGATCTCCACCCCGGCGGCGGCCAGTTGGCGCACCTGGTCCCAGTCGAGCATCGTGTCGAGGGCGTCGCCCTCGTCGTACGGGCCGCGCAGCCACCCCGTGGAGACGAACAGGGTGGCCGCGAAGCCGTGCCGGGCCAGGGCGGGCAGCGCGTACCGGTGCACGCCCTCGTACCCGTCGTCGAACGTGATCAGCACCGGCCGCGCGGGCAGCCGCCCCTCACCCCGCCAGACGGCGGCCAGCGCGGCCGTCGTCAGCGGGGTGAACCCCCGCTCGCCGAGCAGCGCGAGCTGCTCGGCGAACGCGTCGGGCGACACGGACAGGGCGCGCACCGACGGGGCCGGCCGGTGCGCGACCGCGTGGTACATCAGGATCGGTACCCGCTCCTCCGGCCCTGGCCCCGGCCCCGGGAACGGCGGCGCGCCGTCCCCCATGCCCATGCTCATACGACGGCTCCTCGCGGACTCTCCCGCGCCGGCGCGGGAGTCGACGAGGCCGGCTCCGAGGCGGGCGCCGCCGGTGTGATGGGGCCCGACGAGAACGTGACCGCGCCCCGGCGCGCGCGGGCGCTGCCCACCACATAGCCGGCCGCCGTCGTCAGCACCCCGGCCACGATCGCCCCGGCCCGCCCCGCGCCGCCGCGCTCCCGGCCGCCCACGGCGTCCCGCAGCCCGCGCGCCACCCCCGCGGGCAGCACCCGCGTGGCATAGCGCCGTTCGGACTCAAGCCCCTTGCCCGCACCGACACTTCGGGCGACCAGCGCCTTGGAGAGCCCCTCGGCGTAGGCGCGGTCACGGAAGTAGCCGAACCTCGAACGCGCCTCGGGGACCTTGTGGTGGATCACCGCGCGGTCGTCGATCAGCAGCACCGCGCCAGGCAGCGCCTTGCTGAGCCTGATGCACAGCTCCGTCTCCTCGCAGCCCAGCGGACGCTTGTCGCCGTCCCGCCCGATGCCGGTCGCGAAGCCGCCCGCCGAGTCGAACGCGGTACGGCGGAAGGAGGCGTTGCCGCCCAGGATGTTGCGGACCCGCACCTTGCCGGGCGGCAGCCCCCGGTAGGTGCAGCCGACGACCCAGTCGAACTCCTCCGGGAACCAGACCGGCCGGCTCCCGGACGCCCAGGCGGGCAGTGTCCTGCCGCCGACCGCCATCACCCGCGGATCGCCGTAACCCGCCGCGAGGTACCGCAGCCAGTCGCGCTCGGCGACCGCGTCGTCGTCCAGGAAGGCCACGAACTCGCCCCGCGCGGCGGCGATCCCGGTGTTGCGTCCGGCGGAGAGCCCGCGCGGACCCGCGTTGGCGAGCACCCGCACCTCCCCGCCGTCCGCCGCGGGCGGTCCGGCGTATCGCGCCCGCAGCCGCTCCAGCAGCGTCTCGTTGTGGTCGACCACGAGCAGTGTCTCCGTCGCCGGCATCGACTGGCTCCGTACGGAGGCGACCGCGGCCAGGATGTCCTCCCAGCGCTCCTCCGTGTACGCGCAGACGACCACGGAGAAGGAGCGGTGGAGCTGACGGTCGATCAAGACACCTCTCCCTGTCTGACCATGGGCCCCGAGAGGCCCGTGCGGACGGTGAGCGGGAGGGCCGGCCGTACGGCACGCGGCCGGCGCCGCGCGCTCCTCGGGACGCCCTTCTCCCGGAGGATCACCTTCAGCACCCGCAGTCCGTCGCGTACGGCCCGGAGATTGCTGACGCCATGGATCCGGTCGTACTCGTGGCTCGGGATCTCCTGCACCTTCAGACCGGCCTTGACGACCCGGATGTTCATCAGGGTCTCGACCTCGAAACCGGTGCAGTCGAGCGTGATCCGGTCCAGGCAGTGCCGCCAGAAGGCGTTGTAGCCGTAGCAGAGGTCGGTGTAGCGGGCGCCGAACTTGGCGTTGACGACCGAGCAGAGCGCGGCGTTGCCGAGCTTGCGGATCAGTGTCATGTCGTCCGTGCCGCCGCCGTTGGCGAACCGCGACCCCTTGGCGAAGTCGGCGCCCGAGACGAGGGCCGACACATAGCTGACGATCTCCTGGCCGTCGGCCGAGCCGTCCGCGTCGATCATCACGATGATGTCGCCCGTGCAGGCGGCGAAGCCGCTGATCAGGGCGTCACCCTTGCCCTTGCCGCGCTGTTCGACCACCTTGACGTCCGGCCACAGCTCGCGTGCGACGCGGATGGTGCCGTCGGTCGAGTTCCCGTCCACGAGGACGACCTCGTGGATCCAGTCGGGCAGTGTCTTGAAGACGTACGGGAGATTCGCCGCCTCGTTCATCGCGGGGATCACCACGCTCACCGGCGGCGTGATCGCGAGATACGAGGAGACCGGCCGGTACCGGCCGTCGAGCACCTGACCGTCGAGCAGTTCACCGTCCAGCAGGTCACTGTCGAGCAGTTGTTCGCCCAGCAGTTGGTCGTCGAGCCGCTGGTTGTCAAGGACGTCACCGGAAAACGGCACGCCTAACGGGTCTTCGCCCGGGGTCGCCGGGCGCAGGAATGAGCTCACGAGATCTTTTCCCTCTCCACCGGTGGACCGCCCGCCCCCGGGCGGTCCGGATGATGTGCCGGTTCGAAAGGGGGGTTCTCACCCTGTGCTTGACAGCGTGGATCTCCTTGCCTGTCGGGTGAGTCGAGAAGCGAGCACCGCGCGGCACCCCCCTACCGCGCCCCACGCCGGGAGCCGTCGCGACGTCCGAGCCCCTCCCTGAAGTCGCTCTCCATGACGGTCCGATGCGGGTGGATGTCCGAAGGTATTGATACTTACGACTGTATGGCAAGGGCTGAGACTTCACCGTGCCTATTTGCGATTTGGCCATACTTCGACTGTCGTTCCCGGAACCTCCTTGTTCGGCTTTACTCGGGCGCCCGGCCGTTGATCCCCTTCGCGTCGGTTCGCTCGGTATACGCGCGTCCATCAGTTATTTCTCACCAGATCGACTTGGCATGAGCACTTACGGTCAAGTCCCGTTACTGGTACGAACGTTGAGGCAGAGATCCTGCTCAATGGAGGTTCCATGAAGCTGTCCAGATTCGCCGCACTCTCGTCCACGCTTCTGCTCGGCGCGGTCCTCGCCTTCACCGGCGCGGGCCAGGCCCAGGCGGCCGAGAACGCGGCACTCGACTACGTCGCCCTCGGTGACTCCTACTCCTCCGGCCTCGGGTCCGGTTCGTACGACAGCGCCAGTGGTGACTGCAAGCGCAGCAGCAAGGCCTACCCGCGCCTCTGGGCCGCGGCGAACGCACCCTCTTCGTTCGCCTTCACCGCCTGTTCCGGCGCTCGTACGGGTGATGTGACCGGCAGTCAGCTCGGCCCCGTCAACTCCGGGACCGACCTGGTCAGCATCACGGTCGGCGGCAACGACGCCGGCTTCGCCGACGTCATGACCACCTGCGTCCTCCAGTCCGAGGCCAGCTGTGTGGCACGGGTGAACCAGGCCCGCAGCTACGTCACGAACACGCTGCCCGCCCAGCTCGACTCGGTGTACAACGCGATCAGCGCCAAGGCCCCCGCCGCCAAGGTCGTCGTGATCGGCTACCCGCGCTTCTACAAGCTCAACGGCTCCTGCCTGGTGGGCATGACGGAGACCGAGCGCGGCGCGATCAACGGCGCCGCCGACCACCTGAACGACCTGCTCGCCAAGCGTGCCGCCGACCACGGCTACAGCTTCGCGGATGTCACCGGTCCCTTCACCGGTCACGAGATCTGCTCGTCGGCGACCTGGCTGCACAGCGTCAGCTTCCCGATCGGCGAGTCGTACCACCCCACCGCCCAGGGCCAGTCGGGTGGTTATCTGCCGGCCTTCTCTTCGGCCGTCTGACCCAATCGCGAATCGTACGAACTGACCGCCGGTGAGAAGCCCGCCCGTCCGCCCACCTGGGCGGACGGGCGGGAATCGACGTTCGATCCCATCGAATGATCCGGCGGTCGGCTGTCCAACTCGCCCTGGAATACAATGGATTCAGTGGGCGAACTGCCATCCCCCGACAGGTGTTGTCAATCCTTGAGGCGGGATACACGTGTGTCCCATGAGGGCGATAGGGTTAACCTGCCCGAGCCGGGTGCCCTCGTACGGGTGGGGAGTGACATGGATCAGATAGTGCACAGCAGGGCGCGAGTCCCTGCCATCACATGTGGGAGCAGCGCGACCAGTTCACGGCTCGACCGCCATCTCTCGGTGCTCGGCGGCCCCGCCGTCCCGCAGCGCGAGTCGGACGAGGCGACCAGCCTCATGCGGGAGTTGACCTCGCGCGACGAGGCGCGGACCGGTAGGAGCAAGAGCGCACGTGTCTCCCTGTTCGCTCCGCTCAGGCGGCTGCGACGGTCCCTCTTCGGCAGCCGCCACTGACCCAGGGTCCCCCGTCCGTCGGCCTCCGGACCACACTCGGGCGCTCACACCGTCCCGACGCGGCGCCGCTCTCCGCTCGCCCCTCACTCCCAGGGCTCGCGGCGGCGCGTCGGTGTGCTCGCCGAGTGCCGGGACCGTCTCCCCTCCCGCAGACGCCGCGTCACCACCCGGCAAGGTGAACCGGCGACAGCGACGACGGGGGACGGCGGGCGCGGCGGCGGGGGAGCGGCGGGCTACTCGCCGCTCCGCGTGTAGGCGCGGACGGTCAGCGGTACGAACACCGCCAGCAGCACCAGACCCCACAGCAGCGCGCCGAGGACCGGATTGGCCGACGGCCAGGCCGCGTCGGCGCTCGGAGCCGCGTTGCCGCACAGATCGCGTACGGCCGCCGCCACCGCGCTGATCGGGTTCCACTCCGCGACGGCACGGAGCCAGCCGGGCAGGCCCTCGGTGGGGATGTACGCGTTCGAGAGCAGCGGCAGGACGAAGGTCACGCTGCCCAGTTGACCGGCGATCTCCTCGTTGCGGATGAGCAGCCCGAGATACGCGCCGACCCAGTTGGTCGCGAAGCGGAAGAGCAGCAGCAGCCCGAAGGCCCCCAGCGCTCCCGGCACGCCGCCCTCGACCCGCCAGCCCACCGCGAGACCGACCAGGACGAGCGGCACCATCCCGACGGCCGTGGTGAGCAGATCCGCCCCGGTCTGGCCGAGCGGCACGGCGATCCGGCTCATCGGCATCGTGCGGAAGCGGTCGGTCACCCCGCGCTGGACGTCCTGCGCTGACTGGAACATCCCGGTCATGATCCCGCCCGCGGCCGTGGCCGCCAGCAGCCCCGGCACCAGGAACGCCCGGTACTCCTGGCCCGGTGCCGCGAGCGCGCTGCCGAAGACGAAGCCGAAGAAGAGCAGCATCGTGATGGGCATGGTCTGGGTGAGGACCACGACGCCGGGGGAGTGTCTGATCCGCCGGAGATGGCGGCCGAGTACGGCCGTGCTGTCGTGGGCGACGGTGCTCATGCGGCGCTCTCCTCGGCGGTCGTCGGGGACACGGGTCTCGCGGGACGTCCGGTCGCACGGCCGGCCGCGGTCGTCCCGCCGCCGGTCAGACGCAGGAACACCTCGTCGAGCGTCGGCGGGCGCAGGCTCGCGTCGACCACCGGCACCCCGGCCGCGTCCAGTTCGCGGACGATCCGGGGGAGGGTGAGCGCGGCGTCGGTCGCCACGGCCCCCACCGTCCGGCGCTCCCGGTCGATCGTCGGCTCGGCGCCGGTCAGCCAGTCGAGCACGCCCGCCGCCGTGAAGTACACCGGCTGCTCGCTCTCCTCGGCGAGGACCACCTCCGCGTACGACCCGATGAGCGACTTCAGCCCGGCGGGGGTGCCCCGGTGCGCGGCCCGGCCGTGGTCGATCAGCACGATGTCGTCGGCCAGCCGGTCGGCCTCCTCCAGATACTGCGTGGTCAGCAGCACGGTCGTGCCCTCGTCGGCCAGCTCGCGTACCGCCGTCCAGATCCGGCCCCGGCTCCCCGGGTCGAGACCGGTCGTCGGCTCGTCGAGGAAGAGCACCTCGGGCCTGGTGAGCAGGCTGGAGGCGAGGTCGAGACGGCGGCGCATACCGCCGGAGTAGGTGCGGGCGGCGCGGTCGGCCGCCCCCGTGAGCCCGAACCGTTCCAGCAGCTCGTCGGCGCGGGCCCGGCCGGCCGCTCCCCTCAGCCCGAGCAGCTTCGCGAAGAGCCGGAGATTCTCCCGCCCCGTCAACTCGCTGTCGACGGAGGCGTACTGGCCGGCGACGCCGATCGCCCGGCGTACCGCGGCCGGCTCCGTCACGATGTCGTGCCCGGCGACGCGGGCGGATCCGCCGTCGGGTGCGCTGAGCGTGGTGAGGACGCGTACGGCGGTGGTCTTGCCCGCGCCGTTCGGTCCCAGGACCCCGCAGACCGTGCCCCGGGCGACGGCGAGATCCAGCCCGCGCAGGGCGTGGACCTCGCCGAACCGCTTCTCCAGACCTTCACTAAGTACAGCGTACGTAGTATCCATACGGCTCAGCGTAGCCCACTACGTACGCTGTACGTAACTGGGCCTGGGTGAGAATGGCGGGCGAGGTGATGACCGATGGCGGGGCGACCTGCTGAACCCGAAGTGATCTGGTCGCGTCCCGAGCGCGCGGCCCGCGGCCCGAGGCCCGCGTACACCCGCGCGGAGATCGCCGCCGTCGCCGTACGGATCGCGGACGCCGACGGCATGGACGCCGTCTCCATGCGCCGCGTGGCGGCCGAGCTGGGCTGCGGCACGATGTCGCTCTACAACTATGTGCCGCGCAAGGAAGACCTGTACGAGCTGATGGCCGACCTGGTCGCGGAGGAGCACGACCTGCCCGAGCGGCCCACCGGCGACTGGCGGGCCGATCTGACGGCCCTGGCCCACCGGGCGCGCGAGATCATGCGGCGCCATCCGTGGATGTCACGCCTCATGTCGGCGACCTACGGCTTCGGCCCGAACGCGATCGAGTACCTCGAATTCAGCCTCTGGTGCCTGGACCCGCTCGACCTGCCCTACGGCCGGAAGATGGAGCTGATCGCCATGGTGAACGGCATCGTCACCACGTACGTCGCCAACGAGATCCAGACCGCCGAGCGCACCCGGACACTGCCGTGGTCGGCGGAGCGGGAGCACGAGATCCGCATGGCCTATCTGGGCGGGCGGATCGCCTCCGGGAAGTACCCCCGGCTGGCCGCCGCCTTCATGGAGGACTCGGGCCCGATCGACCTGGAGGGCGTCTTCGACCGGGCGCTGAGCCGGGTGCTGGACGCGTTCGCGCACGAGTGAGGGCCCCGGCTCCCGGTCGGCGCCCCTCAGATCAGCGCGAACTGGCCGTCCGGGCCCTCCTCGTGGTGGTCGAGCACGGAGGCGGGCCGACGGGCCGCCTCCGGCACCGGCAGCACCCCGGCGGCCCGCAGCTCCTCCGTGCCGATCAGCGGACCCCCGTCCAGCGCCTCGCCCAACTCCCGCTGCCGGGGCCGCAGTCCGGCCAGCAGCGCGAGCACCGTGATCAGCTCCAGCAGCTCCGAGGTCCACTCCTTGGGCCAGGCGGGCGGGCCGATCGCCTCCAGCGTGCCGGGCTCCGCCCGCTCCGCGCGGCGCTCGAACCAGACCTCGATCATCCGTACGCCGCCGACCTGGAAGTCCCACGCCTCGGCCGGCACGGGGGAGATCCGGCCGTCACCCAGGTGGAGCGTCTCGTCCTCGGAGTCGTAACCGATCGTCGTCGGCCGGGCGGGGATCGCCGCGCGTACGTACGGCCGCCGGCCGCCGGGCAGCCGGTGGCGCTCGCCGCCCCGGGCGCCGCGCAGTTGGACGCCGGTCAGCACGGCGCCGAGCTCCACACCGGCGGTCCAGAGGTCCCGGTCGGCGGTCAGCGGCACCACACAGCCGCGCGACGAGGGCCGCGCCGCCGCGACCGCCCAGTCCAGCAACTCGCGCGCGGTAACCTCGTGCCCCCATCGCCCGGACAGCGCGGCCAGAAGTCCGGGCGTGACATTCGGTTCGACGCCGCCCGGCCGCCGGTAGAGCGGGCGGATCCGGCCGGGCCGCCCCGCGGGGGAGCGGCCGTCCGGCAGCAGGGCGCCCACCAGCAGGGGCGGGCCCTCGGCGCCGGGCACGAACCCCTGCTCCACGGCGAAGAGCTGGTGCTCGTCGGCGACCCGCCACAGCTCCGGTCTGGCCGCGTCGATCAACCGGTGGTCGGGAATCAGATAACGCTCGTCGAACGGCCCGTGTCCCACCCGCAACGGCTCCGGGCACCGCCCGGACTCCCGCGCGAACCTCCCCGTGCCGGTGACCTGTCCCGGCAGCGCGGCCACCGCGCTCCGGGGCGTACGGGACCGGGTCGGCCGGAACAGTGCCTCCCGCTCGGCGCCCGTGGCCCGTATCAGGGTGTCCCAGCGTGCGGTGAGCGACGCGGCGTCGGGCGCCAGGATCCAGCCACGGCCGAGCCGCAGCGGCGCCGCCGACCACGGCATGAGGTCGCTCAGCAGCGGGGCCGTCATACGGGCACACCCCTCCCCGGTCCGGTACGTGCCGTCGGCGAAAGCGTACCGACCGGGTCCGACGGCGGGCCGTGCCACCGGCGGGAGGGTGACGCGCCCCGGCGGGCCCGGTGCCGTGTCAGTCCGTCTCCATGGTCACCGAGAAGGAGAACCGATCGCCCCGGTAGCGAATCCTGGCCACGTCGACGACCCGGCCGTCCGCGTCGTACGTGACCCCCGTGTAGTGCAGGATCGGGCTGAGCAGCGGCACATGGAGCAGATCGGCCGTGAACGGGTCGGCGAGCGTCGCCTCCACCGTGTCCGTGATCCGGCCGATCCGCACCCCCAGCACGTCGCGCAGCACCTTGGTCATCGGCCAGCGCTCCAGATCGCCGGGATCGAGCCGTTCCGCGATCTCCGTACGGAGCGCGTTCTCGGCCCAGTTCGTCGGCTCACCGCTCTCGCCGTCGCGGCGCAGCCTCCGGTAGAGGGCCACCTCCTCGACACCGGGGAAGTACTCGGCCAACTCGCCCGACACCGGCTCCCGGCCGTGGCCGATCACCGTCGTCCGCTCGCCCGACTGCTGCGCCACGACCGCGTCGACGGAACCCAGCAGCCGACGGGGCGCACCGCGCCGCGCCCCCGGCTCGATGAACGTGCCGCGCCGCCGGTGCCTGCTGATCAGGCCCTCCTGCTCCAGCTCCTTCAGGGCCTGACGCATCGTCAGCACGCTGACGCCGTAGTGCCCCGCCAACTGCTCCTCCGTGGGAAGACGCAGCGGATCGTGGGGGCGCCGGCCGAGTATGGAGGCGCGCAGCGACTGCGAGACCTGGTACCAGAGGGGCAGCTTGCGGTTGAGGACCAGCGAATCGGGGGCGAAGGCGGTCACGGCGGGCTCCGAGTCGGGCGGGGTCGGCCGGGTTCCGTCCGGTCCGGGGCGGACGGGACGGAACCGGGCCGGGTCAGGGTCTGTCGGCGGGCGCCGATCCGGGCGTGGGCCTGAAATGGCGTTCCAGACCCTGCCACACGTCGTCGTAACCGGTCTGAAGGTGTCCGGCCGTCGCCGCCTGGGCGGTGGCGGTCACCGGCCAGCGCGTCTCGAACATGAAGGCGAGACCGTCGTCGATCCGCTGCGGCCTCAGCTCGGCGGCGCTGGCCCGGTCGAACGTCTCCCGGTCGGGCCCGTGCGCGGACATCATGTTGTGCAGCGATCCGCCGCCGGGCACGAAGCCCCCCTCACCGGCCCTCTTGGCGTCGTACGCGCCCTCGATCAGGCCCATGTACTCGCTCATCACATTGCGGTGGAAGTACGGCGGCCGGAAGGTGTTCTCACCGACCAGCCAGCGGGGCGCGAAGACCACGAAGTCGACGCCCGCGAGCCCCGGTGTGTCGGACGGCGAGGTCAGCACCGTGAAGATCGACGGATCGGGGTGGTCGTAGCTGATGCTGCCGATCACATTGAAACGGCGCAGGTCGTAGACGTACGGCAGATGATTGCCGTGCCAGGCCACGACATCGAGCGGGGAGTGGTCGTACGTCGCCGTCCACAGGTTCCCGCAGAACTTGTTGACCACCTCGGTCGGCCGCTCGACGTCCTCGTAGGCGGCGACGGGGGCGAGGAAGTCCCGCGCGTTCGCCAGGCCGTTGGCGCCGATCGGGCCGAGATCGGGGAGGACGAAGGGGCGCCCGTAGTTCTCGCACACGTATCCGCGCGCCGTCTCGTCCAGCAGCTCGACCCGGAAGCGCACCCCGCGCGGGATCAGCGCCACCTCGCCGGGGCGGGCCGCCAGCAGGCCGAACTCCGTGACGAGCAGCAGTCCGCCGTGCTCGGGGACGATCAGCAGCTCGCCGTCGGAGTCGCTGAACACCCGGTCCGTCATGGGGGAGTCGGCGTGGTAGAGGTGAACCGCCATGCCCGTGCGCTGGGCCGCGTCGCCGTTGCCGCCGAGTGTCCAGAGACCGGCGAGGAAGTCCGTACCGGACGCCGGAGGCGGCAGGGGGTTCCAGCGCAGCCGGTTGGGGTCGGGCACGGACTCGGTGAAGGGCGCCCCGCGCAGCGAGCCGTTGTCCGTCCTGGTGAACGGCGGGTGCGCGGCCGACGGGCGGATCCGGTAGAGCCAGGAGCGGCGGTTGTGCGCGCGGGGCTCGGTGAAGGCGGTACCGCTCAACTGCTCGGCGTACAGGCCGAGCGGGGCTCTCTGCGGCGAGTTGCGTCCCACGGGCAGGGCGCCCGCCACGGCCTCCGAGCTGTGCTCGTTGCCGAAGCCGCCGGCGTACGCCAGGCTCTCGGCCGTTTTCCTGGCCTGCTCGATGCCGCTCATCGTCGCTCCCGTGTCCCTGTGCCGCAGGTCGTCGAATCCTATGCCGCACCGTAGGATTCCGGCCGTCGTCGCGTCAACGGGGCAGGCCGTGTTGTCCGAAAGAGACGGTCTGCCGACGGCAGATGGCGATGAGGAACGGCGAACAGAGGTACGGTCGCGCCGTCTCGAAGAGCGGCCCGACGCGAGGGAGACTCGACGGGGCGCAGCCACGGCCTGTTCGTCACCGGGGACCGGCCGCCGTGGACCGCCACCCCGCACGCGTCACCGCACGTCTGTCACCGCACCCCTGTCATTGCATGTCTGTCATCACGCACCTGTCACCGCACCTCTCGCCGAAGGGTGGTCCAGCCCGTGTACGGAGTCAGCGCCGGCACCCACGACGGCCTCCGCCGGGTCCCCGTCCAGCAGCGCAGCGCGGCGAGGCTCGCCCGGATCCTCGACGCCTGCGCCGAACTGCTCGACGAGACCGGCTACGAGGAGTTGTCCACCCGCGCCGTCGCCACCCGCGCGGGCGTGCCCATCGGCTCGGTGTACCGCTTCTTCGGCAACAAGCGCGCCATGACGGACGCGCTCGCCCGACGCAATCTGGACAGCTACGCCGCCCGCGTCGAGCGCCGGCTGACCGAGATCCCGGCCGCCGACCGGGAGGCCGCGGTGGACGCGGTCCTCGACGAGTACCTCGCCATGAAGCGCACGGTCCCGGGCTTCGGGCTGGTGGACTTCGGCACCAGGGTCCCGTCCGGTCCGCCCGGCGGGGCGCCCGCGCGGACCGCCGACGCCAACCACCGCGTCGCCGACCGCCTCACCGCACTGCTCGCCGCGCAACTGCGCCGGGAACCGGACGCCGCGCTGCACCGGACGGTCCTGGTCGCCGTCGAGGCGGCGGACGCGCTGTTCCAACTCGCCTTCCGTACGGAGGTGTCGGGCGATCCGGACATCATCGCCGAGACGCGGGAGCTGGTCCGCGCGTATCTGGCACGCACCGTGGGTTGACGGTCCCGGGTCCCGGGTCCGGGGTCGCGAGGCGGCGTGCCGCCGGATGCCGACCGGCGCGGTGCGCGGTCGCCCGGGCACCGATCAGGTCGCCCCCTTCCCTCATCCGTACCGGTCGGTATGCTCGGGAGCGCTCCGCGCGTCATCGCCGCCGCCCCTGGAGGACCCATGCCGCCCACCGGCCCCGCCCGCACCGCCCTGCGCGTCTGCCCCCTCTGCGAGGCCACCTGCGGACTGACCCTCACCATCGAGGGCACCACGGTCACCGGAGCGCGCGGCGACCGCGACGACGTGTTCAGCAAGGGCTTCATCTGCCCCAAGGGCGCAGCCTTCGGAGAGCTGGACACCGACCCCGACCGGCTGAGCACCCCGTTGATCCGTGACAACGGCGAGCTGAGGGAGGCGAGTTGGGACGAGGCGTTCGACCTGGTCGCCGCCCGGCTGCGCCCGCTGATCGAGGCGGATGGCCCGGGGGCCGTCGGCGTCGTTCTCGGCAACCCCAACGTCCACACCATGGCCGGCGCCCTCTATCCGCCCGTCCTGCTGTCCCTGCTGCGCACCCGTAACCTCTTCACCGCCTCCACCCTCGACCAGATGCCCAAACATGTGTCGTCCGGCCTGCTCTTCGGCGACGCCCTCGCGATCCCCGTGCCCGACCTGGACAACACCGGCCATCTGCTGCTCCTGGGCGCCAACCCCCTGGACTCCAACGGGAGCCTCTGCACCGCCCCCGACTTCCCCGGCAGGCTCAAGGCCCTGCGCGAGCGCGGCGGCACCCTCACCGTGGTCGACCCGCGCCGTACCCGCACCGCGCGTCTCGCCGACCGGCACCTGGCGATCCGGCCCGGCACCGACGCGCTGCTGCTCGCCGCCCTCGTCCAGGTCCTCTTCGACGAGGGGCTCACCGACCCCGGCCCACTCACCGCCCATCTCGAAGGACTCGACGAACTGCGCGCGGCGGTAGGGGACTTCACCCCCGACGCCGTCGCCGCCGCGTGCGACCTGGACGCCGAGGAGATCCGTACCCTCGCCCGTGAACTCGCCGCCGCGCCCACCGCCGCCGTCTACGGACGCATCGGAAGCTGCACCGTCGAGTACGGCACGCTCACCAGCTGGCTCGTCGACGTCCTCAACGCCCTCACCGGCAATCTCGACCGGCCGGGCGGCGCCCTCTTCCCGCTCTCCGCCACCGACCGGGCGCCCCGCCCCCCGGCCCCCGGCAAGGGATTCGCGCTCGGCCGCTGGGCCAGCAGGGTCGGCGGCCACCCGGAGGCCAAGGGCGAGCTGCCCATCGCCGTCCTCGCGGAGGAGATCGAGACACCCGGCGACGGCCGTATCCGCGCGGTGATCGCCCTCGCGGCCAACCCCGTGCTCTCCGCGCCCGACGGCAGCCGGCTCGAACGGGCGCTGGAGAGCCTGGACTTCATGGTCAGCGTCGACCCGTACCTGAACGAGACCTCGCGCCACGCGGACGTCGTACTGCCCCCGCCGCCGCCCTCGCGAGGCGCCCACTTCGACTTCGCCTTCAACGGCTTCGCCGTCCGCAACCAGGCGCGCTACAGCCCGCCCGCCGTCCCCCTGGCAGCCGGTTCCATGGACGAGTGCGAGATCCTCGCGCGGCTGGTGCTCGCCGTGGCCGGGATGCACGGGGCCGACCCCTCGGCCGTCGACGACCAGGTGATCGACCGTACGCTCACGAAGGCCGTCGAGGACCCGCTCTCACCGGTCCACGGACGCGACCCGAAAGAACTCGCCGCCGAACTCACCGGACCCGGGGGCCCCGAGCGCCGGCTCGACCTGATGCTGCGCCTCGGCCCGTACGGCGACGGATTCGGCGCCGACCCGGCGGGTCTCACCCTGGCCAGGCTCGCCGAACGGCCGCACGGCATCGACCTCGGGCCGCTGAAGCCCCGGATCCCCGGCATCCTCAGGACCCGCAGCGGGCGCGTCGAACTCCTCCCCGGGCCGATCGCCGCCGACCTGCCCCGGCTGCGCGCCGCGCTCGCCGCGGCACCGGCGTCCCTGGTGCTGGTCGGGCGCCGCCATCTGCGCTCGAACAACAGCTGGATGCACAACGTGCCCGCGCTCAACGGCGGTTCGAACCGCTGCACCGTCCAGGTTCATCCCACCGACGCCGAACGGCTCGGCCTCACCGACGGCTCACCGGCGCGCGTCACCACCGAGGCGGGCGAGATCACGATTCCGGTGGAGATCACCGACACGGTCCGGGCCGGGGTCGTGAGCGTGCCGCACGGCTGGGGCCACGACCGTCCCGGCACCCGGATGGCGGTGGCCCACGCGCGGCCGGGCGTCAACGTCAACCAGCTGCTCGACGGCACCAGGCGCGACCCGCTCTCGGGGACGTCGGTGCTCAACGGCTTCCCGGTCGAGCTGGCCCCCGTCTGACCGGCCGCCGCGTCCCGGACCGGCGGAGGTATGGTCGAACGCATGGCTGACTGGCTGGTGGGCGCCGATCCCGCGGGCACGCGTCCGCGGGTGCGCGGCGACCAGGGGAAGTTGAGCGTCGTGCGCGCCGTCCCGGCCCCACCGGTCGCGCTCACGGCCGCGATACCCCTCGGCACCGTCTGATGCCCGCGGGGGACCGTCGCTGGCTGCTCCGCCTCGTCATCGCCTTCGCCTTCTCCCAGGCGGCGGTGTCGATGGCACGGCCGGCCGTCTCCTACCGCGCCCTCGCACTCGGCGCCGACGAGCGCGCCGTCGGTGTCATCGCGGGGGTGTTCGCGCTGCTGCCGCTGTTCGCCGCCGTACCGCTGGGGCGCAGGACCGACCGGGGGCGCTGCGTTCCGCTCCTCGCCTTCGGCGCCGCGCTCATCGCCGTCGGATGCGGACTGAGCGGTACGGCGGGTTCGCTGGCCGCGCTCGCCGCCTGGAGCGGAGTGATGGGCCTCGGCCACCTCTGCTTCGTCATCGGCGCGCAGTCCATCGTCGCGCGCCGCAGCGCCCCGGACGAACAGGACCGCAACTTCGGCCACTTCACCATCGGCGCCTCGCTCGGCCAGCTCTTCGGGCCGGTCGCCGCCGGTCTGCTGGTCTCCGGCCACGACGGCGCGATGGGACGTACGAGTGCCCTCGCGCTCGTCGTCTCGGCGGGGGTCGCGGCCGTCTCCCTCACCTGTCTGCGACGGATCGAGCCACCGGTCGCGGTCGCACCGGGCCCGCCCGCCGAACGGACCGGGAGGGACGGAATGCCCCCCTCCGGCAAGGACGGGAAGTCGCCTTCCGGCAAGGTGCCCGTACGGCGCATCCTGCGCACCCGTGGCGTCCCCGGCGGAATCCTCGTCAGCCTCGCCGTGCTCTCGGCGACGGACATCCTCACCGCGTACCTCCCGGTCGTCGGCGAGGACCGGGGCATCTCCCCGACCACGATCGGTGTGCTGCTGAGCCTGCGCGCCGCCGCCGCGATCGCCTGCCGGCTGGTGATGACGCCGATGATCCACCGGCTGGGGCGTACGGTCCTGCTCACTGTCTCCTGTCTGCTCGGCGGGCTGCTCTGCGCGGGGATCGCGCTGCCCGTGCCGGTCTGGGGGATGGCCCTGATGCTCGTGGCGCTCGGTTTCTGTCTCGGTGTGGGGCAGCCGCTGTCGATGACCACGGTCGTACGGGCGGCGCCGGCCGAGGCGCGCTCCACCGCCCTCGCCCTCAGGCTCACCGGCAACCGCCTCGGGCAGGTCGCCGCCCCCGCGTCCGCCGGGCTCGTCGCCGGAGTCGCGGGTACGGGCGCGCCGTTCATGATGCTCGGAGTGCTGCTGATGGGCGCGGCGGGCCTCGGCGTACGGAGCACGCCGCGCGATCCCGTGCCGGCGCCCCCGGCACGCGCCCCGGCCAACGCCCCTGAGGAAGCGCCCGTACCGGCCGAGGAGAGCCACGACCGCCGCTGAGATCGACGGCCCCCGGCGCCGGAAGCGGTGGTCACGGCCGACGAGGGCCGTCGCGCGATCACGGAAGAGCGCTCTCCTCGTACGGACCGGTCCTGACGCGCGATCACGGCCGACGGAGCTGCCCCGTGTCCGTGGACCCGCCCGGCCTCGGCATGTGACGTGCGGGACCCCCGGGGTCCCTGGCGCCGGAAAACTAACACCGCTAGTTTGGGGTGCGGCGACGCCGAACCGCAGCGGCACGCGGGAGCCCCGGGAGGAACAGCGATGAAGGCACTGAGCGGCATGTACACGGGCGGCGAATGGCGGCCCGCCGCCGGGCCCGACACCATCGCCGTCGTCAACCCGGCGACCGAGCGGATCATCGCGGAGGTCCCGGCCGGCACCGCCGAGGACATCGACGCCGCCGTACGCGCCGCGCGGGCCGCCTTCCCCGGCTGGGCGGCCACCCCGCCCGCCGAACGCGCCGCGCGCCTGGCGGCCCTGCGGGACGTGATGGCCACCCGCAAGGAAGAGATCGCCGCGACCGTCACCGCCGAACTGGGCTCGCCGCTGCGCCTGTCGAGGGCGGTGCACGCCTCGTCGCCGGTCGCCGTCGCCGGCTCGTACGCCGAACTCGCCGCCGCCTACGCCTTCGAGGAGCGGATCGGCAACTCCACCGTGCTGATGGAGCCGGTGGGGGTCGTCGGCGCGATCACCCCCTGGAACTACCCGCTGCACCAGATCGTCGCCAAGGTCGCCCCCGCGCTCGCCGCCGGCTGCACGATCGTCGTCAAGCCCGCCGAGGACACCCCGCTGACCGCGCGGCTCTTCGCCGAGGCCGTCCACGAGGCGGGGCTGCCCGCCGGTGTCGTCAACGTGGTCACCGGCGTCGGCGCCGTCGCCGGGCAGGCGCTCGCCGCGCACGAGGACGTCGACTTGGTCTCCTTCACCGGCTCCACCGCCGTCGGTCGGCTGATCGGCGCCACCGCCGGAGCGGCCGTCAAACGGGTCGCGCTGGAGCTGGGCGGGAAGTCCGCGAACGTCATCCTGCCGAGCGCCGACCACGCGAGGGCGGTCAAGGCCGGGGTCGCCAATGTCATGACCAACTCCGGCCAGACATGCAGCGCCTGGACCCGGATGCTCGTCCACACCGACCGCTACGACGAGGCGGTGGAGGCCGCCGCCGCTGCCGTCGCCCCCTACCGGCCGGGCGATCCCCGGGACGAGCTGTGCCGGCTGGGCCCCGTCGTCAGCGCGGCACAGCACGCCCGGGTGCGCGGCTACATCGAGGCGGGTGTCGCCGAGGGCGCCCGGCTGGTCACGGGCGGAACCGAACCGCCCCACGACACCGGCTACTTCGTCGCCCCGACCGTCTTCGCCGACGTCACCCCTCGGATGACCATCGCGCAGGAGGAGATCTTCGGCCCCGTCCTGTCCATCCTCAGGTACGAGGACGAGGACGACGCCCTGAGGATCGCCAACGGCACGGTCTACGGGCTCGCCGGCGCGGTGTGGGCGGGCGAGGAGAGCGAGGCCGTCGCCTTCGCACGGCGGATGGACACCGGCCAGGTCGACATCAACGGCGGCCGGTTCAACCCCCTCGCCCCCTTCGGGGGGTACAAGCAGTCGGGCGTCGGCCGCGAACTGGGCCGACACGGACTCGCCGAGTACCTCCAGACCAAGTCCCTCCAGTTCTGACCCGGGAGAGAAACCCATCGTGGTCCGCGCCGCAGTCCTGCCCGCCGTCGGAGCTCCGCTGGAGATCACCGACATCGAACTGCCCGAACCCGGCCCCGGCCGGGTGAGGATCCGGCTCGCCGCCGCCGGGGTCTGCCACTCCGACCTGTCCCTCAGCGACGGCACGATGCGGCTGCCGGTCCCCGCCGTCCTCGGCCACGAGGGCGCCGGCACGGTCGTCTCCGTCGGCGAGGGCGTCACCCATGTCGCCCCGGGCGACGGTGCCGTACTCAACTGGGCGCCGTCCTGCGGAGAGTGCCACCACTGCGGGATCGGCGAAGTCTGGCTCTGCTCCTCGGCGCTGACCGGCGCGGGCGCCGTCCACGCCCGTACGGCCGACGGGACCGAACTCCATCCCGGCCTGAACGTCGCCACGTTCGCCGAGGAGACGGTCGTCGCCGCGAACTGCGTCCTGCCCGTCCCCGACGGCATCCCGCTCACCGACGCGGCACTGCTCGGCTGCGCCGTCCTCACCGGTTACGGCGCCGTGCACCACAGCGCCCGGGTGCGCGCGGGCGAGAGCGTCGTGGTCCTCGGCGTCGGCGGGGTCGGTCTTGCGGTGCTCCAGTCCGCCCGGATCGCCGGCGCCTCCACCGTCGTCGCCGTCGATGTCTCCCCGGAGAAGGAGGAGTTGGCACGGGCGGCCGGAGCCACCGACTATCTCGTCTCCTCCGCGACCACGGCCAAGGAGGTCCGCCGGCTCACCGGAGGGCGGGGCGCGGACGTCGCCGTGGAGTGCGCCGGCCGCGCGGTCACCATCCGCACCGCGTGGGAGTCCACCCGCAGGGGCGGCCGGACCACCGTCGTCGGCATCGGCGGCAAGGACCAGCAGGTCATGTTCAACGCGCTGGAGCTGTTCCACTGGGGCCGCACCCTGTCCGGGTGCGTGTACGGCAACTGCGACCCCGTCCGCGATCTCCCGGCCATCGCCGAACACGTCCGGGCCGGCCGTCTGGACCTCGGCTCGCTGGTGACCGAGCGGATAGGTCTCGACGGGATCCCCGCCGCGTTCGAGAACATGCTCGCCGGGCGCGGCGGCCGGGCCCTGATCGTCTTCTGAGCACCTCGTCCAGGGCGCGCGCCGTGCCCGAAGCCCCCCGGAGCCCGGAGCCCCCTCTCTCAGCTCTCCTGGGCCAGTCGGCCCTTCACCCGGCGCGGACGGGAGCGCGCCACCGCCACACCCGCCAGACAGAGCACACCGCCGGCGAGCGTGAGCGGCCCGGGGATCTCGTCCAGCAGCAGCCACGCCATCAGGACGACGATCGCCGGTACCGCGTAGGTCGTGGCCCCCATCCGTGACGCGGTCGTACGGGACAGGGCGTACGCCCAGGTCGTGAAGGCCAGCGCGGTCGGGAAGATCCCCAGATAGACCATGTTGAGCGTCGCGGAGAGCGGCGCGTGCGCGGCGTTCTGCACGAGCTGCCATCCGAACGGGAGACAGCCCACGGCGCCGATCAGCGCGCCGTAGGTGGTGACCTGCAACGGTGTCGCGTACGCCAGCGTGGGCTTCTGCGCCACCACGCCCCCCGCGTACGCCACCGCCGCCACCAGGCAGAGCAGCACGCCGAGTACGGAGGTGCTGCCGCCGCCGGCCATCGACAGACCCACCACCACGGCCCCGGCGAAGGACACCGCCATGCCGGTGAGCAGCCGCGGCGCGAGGTTCTCGCCCAGCAGACGGAAGGCGAGCAGCGCCATGAGCAGCGGCGCGATGTTCACGACGAGCGACGCCGTGCCCGCGTCGACGAGCTGTTCGCCCCAGTTGAGGACGACCGAGTAGCCGCCGAACCAGAGCAGTCCGGAGACCACGATGCCGGGCCAGGCGGCCCGCGCGGGCAGCCCTTCCCGGCGTATCAAGAGGATCGCGACCAGCACCAGCGCTCCGGTCAGCAGCCGCCCGAGCGCCAGCGCGCCCGGCGCGTACGCCTCGCCCGCGCTGCGGATGGAGACGAACGCCGAGGCCCAGAGCACGACCGTGACCCCGGCGGCGGCCAGGGCCAGCGGCTGCGCGCGACCGGTCGCCGGGGTGGTCGCCGGAGTCGCCGTGCCGGGAACGGCCGTCGGGGCGGCCGGGCGCGCCTGGGCGCGCGGAGGTGAGAATTTCGCCATACGGGCGATGCTAAGCCCTTAACAGTTCGGCTGTCACCGAAGTATTGCTGGCTCGATCCCCAGAAGTTCGGCGAAGACCCGCTCCCCGGTCGGGGTCACCCGTACCGCCCGCTCCGTACCGATGCGTACGCACCACTTCGATTCGAGGGCGAGACGGCACAGTCCCGCCCCCGCCACCCCCGCCAGATGGCGCCGGCGCTCCGTCCAGTCCAGACACGAGCTGACCACCGGGCGCCGGCCGGCGGACTCCAGCGCGATGTTCCGCCCGCGGAACCACTGGGTGCCCTCGTCGGTGAGGGCGAAGCCCGCCTCCATGAGCAGCAGCCCGCGCCCTGCCATGGCCTCGGTGAGGGCCACCCCGAGCCGGCCGGCGAAGTGGTCGTAGCACGTGCGTCCCCGTGCCATGGCGCCGCTCGCCCTCGACGCGCGCACGATGTGCGGGCTGTCCCGGCCCGGCATGACGTGCGCGGCGAGGGACTCGACCAGTTCGGCGGTGGTGGCGTCGGCCAGCCGTACGTACCGATGGCGGCCCTGCCGCTCCTCGGTGACCAGCCGGGCGGCGATCAGCTTCCCGATGTGCTCGCTGGCGGTGGACGCGGCGACACCGGCCTCGCGGGCCAGCTCCCCGGCCGTCCAGGCGCGCCCGTCGAGCAGGGAGAGGCAGAAGACGGCGCGGGTCTCGTCGGCGAGCAGTGCGGCGAAGCCCGCCAGGAGCGAGCCGGGGGAGGCCGAGGGGGCGGGGAGGCCGAAGGAGTCGCCCGTGGTGGGGGTGGAGGACGAGGGGGTGGTGGTCTGCGGCATACCTCCAGGGTGCCTCAGAAACGCTTCGGTGTGGCCCGAACTGTCTCGAACTGGGCGGCCAGCCCGTCGATCAGCGCCCTGAGCCCCGTCTCGAAGGCGCCCTCGTCCACCCGCTGCTGCCGTTCGGCCAGCAGATGGGCCTGGCCGAGATGCGGATAGTCGGCGGGGTCGTACGCCGTCTCGTCGTCCACGAAGCCCCGCGCGAACGAGCCGAGCGCCGATCCCGTGATGAAGTACCGCATCAGCGCCCCGATATGCGTCGCCTGGACCGGCGGCCACCCCGCCCGGACCATCGCGCCGAAGACCGTGTCGGCCACCCGCAGGCCCGCCGGACGGCGGCCCGGACCCTGGGCGAGCACGGGCACGATGTGCGGGTGGGCGGTGAGGGCGGCACGGTAGGAGACGGCGTAGTCGTGCAGCGCGGTGCGCCAGTCCCGTACGTCGTCCCTGTCGAACATCGACAGGTCGACCTGGGCGCTGACCGAGTCCGCGACCGCGTCGAGGATCTCGTCCTTGGTACGGAAGTGGTTGTAGAGGGACGGCCCGCTGACCCCCAGCTCCGCCGCCAGCCGTCGGGTGGAGAGGGCCCCGAGCCCCTCGGCGTCCACGAGCGCGCCGGCGGCCCGGACGATGCGGTCTCTGCTGAGCAGCGGCTTGCGGGGTCGGGCCATGGCGCACATCGTATGGCTGAGGCCGGGTGCCGGGCGTGCGCCCGCCAAGATCAGCCGGACTGGGCCTAAGCGCTTGCTCACCTTCGGGGGTAGGGTGTGCGTTCTGCCGACCGGAAGGGGCGAGAGCGATGCGTACGGCGGAACGGACGGCCGACGGCGAGGGTGTGCCGTGGGGTGAGGTCACCCCCGAGGCGGCCAGAAGGCTGCTGGTCGCCGCTGTGGAGGCCTTCGCCGAGCGCGGCTACCACGCCACCACCACCCGCGACATCGCGAGCCGTGCCGGGATGAGCCCGGCGGCGCTCTACATCCACTTCAAGACCAAGGAAGAGCTGCTCCACCGGATCAGCCGGATCGGCCACGACAAGGCCCTGGAGGTCCTGACCGCCGCCGCCGACCGCGAGGGCACCGCGACCGAGCGCCTCACCGACGCCGTCCGCTCGTTCGTCGGCTGGCACGCGACCCGGCACACCACGGCGCGCGTGGTCCAGTACGAACTCGACGCGCTGGCCGAGGAGCACCGCGCCGAGATCGTCGAACTGCGCAGGCGCAGCGACGCCACCGTGCGCCGGATCCTCCAGGACGGCGTACGGGACGGGGAGTTCGACGTACCGGACGTGCCCGGCACCACCCTGGCCGTGCTGTCGCTCTGCATCGACGTGGCGCGCTGGTTCAACGCGCGGGGCCGCCGGACGCCCGACGAGGTCGGCGCCCTCTACGCCGACCTCGTGCTGCGCATGGTGGTGGCACGGGAGGGTCCATCGCCCGCCGGGACGCTGCCCGCCGGGACCGAGGGTCAGAAGTAGTAGCGGGAGACCGACTCCGCCACACACACCGGCTTCTCGGCGCCCTCGCGCTCGACCGTGACGAGGGCGGTGACCTGCACACCCCCGCCGGCTTCGGCGACCTCCTTCAGCACGGCGGTCGCGCGCACCCGGGAGCCCGCCGGCAGCGGGGAGGGGAAACGGACCTTGTTGGCGCCGTAGTTGACGCCCATCGTCACGTTCTCGACGGTCAGGATCTGCGGGAAGAGGACCGGCAGGAGCGACAGCGTCAGATAGCCGTGCGCGATGGTCGTGCCGAACGGCCCCTTGGCCGCCTGCTCCGGGTCCACATGGATCCACTGGTGGTCGCCGGTGGCCGCGGCGAAGAGATCGATCCGCTCCTGGTCGACCTCCAGCCAGTCGCTGTGGCCCAACTGCTCGCCGACCGCGGCGCGCAGTTCCGCTGCGGATGTGAAGATCCTCGGCTCAGCCATGTCTGTCGATCCCTGCCTCTCGGGCGCCGTCCGAGACGCCGTCTCCAATGCCGTCCGCGCGGGTGTCCAAGCGCTTGCTCAGCATGGTTGGGGCGTCGGGTCCTGTCAACGCGTGACACGGCGCCCCCGTAGGCTCGGTCGGGTGCCTCAGATTCCGGAGAAGATCCACGAACTCACCGTCGGGCAGCTGTCGGCGCGCAGCGGCGCGGCTCCGTCGGCCCTTCACTTCTACGAGGCGAAGGGGCTGATCAGCAGCCGCAGGACCAGCGGCAACCAACGCCGCTACAGCAGGGACATGCTCCGCCGGGTCGCCTTCGTCCGCGCGGCCCAGCGGGTGGGCATCCCGCTCGCCACCATCGGGGACGCCCTCGCGGAGCTTCCCGAGGGGCGTACGCCCAACCACGAGGACTGGGCACGGCTCTCGCGGGCGTGGCGCTCGGAACTCGACGAGCGCATCAGACAGCTCGGCCGGCTGCGCGACCATCTGACCGACTGCATCGGCTGCGGCTGTCTCTCGCTGGAGACCTGCGTCCTGTCCAACCCCGACGACCGGTTCGGCGACCGGATGTCCGGCTCCCGGCTCCTGGCGGAGCGCAGGCGCGCGCCCGAGTAGCCGCCGTGTCCCTCTTACGCGCGCTTGCGCGTGCCCCGGTCGCGGTCCGTACGCCCCGGCGGATCGGCGCGCCCTGACCGATCCGTTCCGTACACCGTGTGCCGCACACCGTCCGCCGCGGCTCGTTCCGCCGCGGACGGGACCCGCCGCCCCCGGTCCGGCGGGTCAGGCCACCGAGGCCAGCTCCCGCTGCCGTACGCGCTTGGCCCGTTCCATGGCCTCGGAGGTGAGAACGGGCCGCGGCACGACAATGCCACAGCCCTTGCACACCGGTCCCGACCAGGGAGCCTGCGAGAGATCCGGCCGCCAGACGATCCCCTTCTCCGCGCACACCGGGCACGCGCCGCCCGGTCCCGACTCCAGTCCGGCGATCAGCCGGCGCAACACTTCGGCGAGCGGCTTCGTCGGGTGCACGGCCGGGTCGTCGCACCGCGCCACCCCGTTGCCGCCCCAGGTCCGGCGGTGCCAGTCGTCGAACGTGCCCGGTCTTCTCAGCCCGTCGTGCTTCTCACGCTTGCGGCGCTTGGCGAACTGCACCTCGTAGGCCAGCCAGACGGCCCGCGCCTCTTCGAGTTCGTCGAGCGCGGCCACCAGCCGCGCCGGATCGGGAGCTCTGTCCTCCGGCTCGATGTCGTGCCGTTCGCAGAGGTGGTCCCAGGTGGCTCGATGCCCGTAAGGGGCGAATCGTTCAAGGCACTTACGCAGTGAATACCGGCGTAGTGCCAGATCACATCGCGGATCACGCACCTGTCTCGCGAGACTCCGGAATCCGGCCATCGCCTGCCACCTCCGTCGGTTGCTGCATCGGCGTCATCCAATAGACGTACGGGTGCCCGATCCGGTGCCATCGAAAATGCGATGGCAGCCATCAGGCGCGTTTTCACCCTGAGGGCTGCCGCCGGAGGTGGTCCGATTGACGGCGAGGGGCCCGCCCTTCGGACAGGCCCCTCCGCTCAGCGGTACTGGAGGTACCGGTTCCGGGTCGCCCGGAACTCCGCGAGTTCCTCCCGCCACGCGCCGACCACCTCGTCGGTGTCCGCCCCCGCGTCGATCAGCGTGCGGACGGACGTCGAGCCGGTCAGCCTGTCGATCCAGTTGTCCGGGCGCCAGGCGAAGCCGCTCCACGACCTCTTCGCCGTCACCAGCAGCGCGATGCCCGTACGCACCGGGTCGAACGACTCCCGGTCGTGGACGTGCAGTTGGACCCCGCCGACCGTCCTGCCCTGGAACTTGGAGAAGGTCGGCGCGAAGTAGGCCTCCCGGAAGCGGACCCCGCGAAGGCCCTCGGCGTTGGCGGCCTCGGCCCACGTACGGTCGATCCCCTCGGCGCCCAGGAGTTCGAAGGGGCGGGTCGTGCCGCGGCCCTCGGAGAGGTTGGTGCCCTCGAAGAGACAGGTGCCGGAGTAGACGAGGGCGGTCTCCGGGGTCGGCATGTTGGGGCTCGGGGGCACCCAGGGCAGCCCGGTCCCGTCGTAGAAGTCGGAGCGGCGCCAGCCGGACATCCTGACGATCTCCAGCTCCACCGGACGTTCGAGGAACTCGCCGTTGAAGAGCAGGGCCAGTTCGGCGACGGTCATGCCGTGTGCCTGCGAGATCGGTTTGCGGCCGACGAACGTCGCGAACTCCGGCCGCAGGACCGGGCCGAGCGCCGCCCGGCCGCTGACGGGGTTGGGGCGGTCGAGCACGACGAAGCGCCTGCCCGCGAGAGCCGCCGCCTCCATGCAGTCGTACAGCGTCCAGATGTAGGTGTAGAAGCGGGCGCCCGCGTCCTGGATGTCGAAGACGACCGTGTCGACACCGGACTCGGTGAAGACCTCGGCGAGCCGGTCCCCGCTGATCTGGTACGTGTCGTACACCGGCAGTCCGGTCGCCGGGTCGTCGTACCTCCCCTCCGAGCCGCCGGCCTGGGCGGTCCCCCGGAAACCGTGCTCGGGGCCGAAGACGGCGGTCAGGTCGACCCGTTCGTCCGGGTGCATCACATCGACGATGTGCCGGACGTCGCCCGTCACACCGGTCGGGTTGGTGACGACCCCGACCCGCCGGCCGTCGAGCAGCCGGTAGCCGTCGGCCGCGAGCCGGTCGAAGCCCGTACGGACCCGCCCGCCGTCACCGCCCCGGCCCCGGTCGGCCGCCGCGGCCGGAGTCCCGGCCACCCCCGCGGCACCCACGGCGCCCACCGCTCCCCCCGCGGCGAGCAGACCTCGTCTGGACAGGCTCATTCGGCCACCTCCGTGATCGGACCATCTGTCATGAACACGGACTCTAGGGGGCGGCCGGGTCCGACGGCCCGTTTCGGCCGCGCGCACGCCCGTTCCGGAGGTTCCCTTCCCTGCGACATACCGACTGGTTAGTCTGCCTGGGTCCAGCGGTGTGTTCCACAGTGGATTCGAGAGGCAGGTCCGATGAGTACGGTGCGGGGCGCGCGAGTGGTGGTCACAGGAGCCGGCGGTGGTATCGGCGCCGCGCTCGCCGGTAGATTCGCCGCCGGGGGCGCCCGGGTCGTCGTCAACGACCTCGATGCCGTCAAGGCCCACGCCGTCGCCGCGAGCATCGGCGGCATCCCCGTACCGGGCGAGGCCTCGGCCGTGGTCGAGCAGGCGCGCGACGCGCTCGGCGGCACCGTCGACATCTACTGCGCCAACGCGGGCTACGGCACGGCCGGTGACCCGTTCGCCGACGAGGAGGTCTGGGCGTCGGCCTGGGACGTCAACGTGATGGCGCATGTACGGGCCTCCCGGATCCTCCTGCCCGACTGGCTGGAGCGCGGCGAGGGCCGGTTCATCTCCACGGTCTCCGCCGCGGGACTGCTCACCATGATCGGCGCGGCCCCCTACAGCGTCACCAAGCACGGCGCCCTCGCCTACGCGGAATGGCTCTCGCTGACCTACAGCCACCGGGGGCTCAAGGTCCACGCGATCTGCCCGCAGGGAGTCCGTACGGACATGCTGACCGCCGCCGGATCGGCCGGCGAGCTCGTCCTCGCCCCGACGGCGATCGAGCCCGACGAGGTCGCCGACGCGCTCTTCGAGGCCATGGACGAGGAGCGGTTCCTGGTGCTGCCGCACGCCGACGTGGCCGAGTACTACCGCTCCCGCTCCGGCGACACCGACCGCTGGCTGGCCAGCATGAACCAGATTCAGCAGAAATGGGAAGGAACCGGGCCCTGAGTGAGGTCCTGGGCGCGCCGCCCGGGGCCACGGGTGGGAAGATCCTCGGGCGGTGGCCGCGTTCACGCCAGGAGAGAGCGGCCGGCACCATGGCGGCGGACACCGCTCGGGACCGAGGAAAGGCAGGTGGCGACAGTGGCCAGGAAGACGGACGGGAACGGTGTCCCGGTTCCCCAGCGGCTGTTGGCCGCCGCCACCCGGCTCTTCGCCGAGCAGGGCTACGGCAGCACGTCGGTCCAGGAGATCGTCGAGGCGGCGGGCGTCACCAAGGGCGCGCTGTACCACTACTTCGGCTCCAAGGAGGACCTCCTCCAGGAGGTGTACGCCCGGGTGCTCCGCCTCCAGCAGGAGCGGCTGGACGCCTTCGCCGACGCCGACGAGCCGGTCGAGCGGCGGCTGCGCGCGGCGGCGGCCGACGTGGTCGTGACCACCATCGACAATCTGGACGACGCGGCGATCTTCTTCCGCTCGATGCACCATCTGAGCCCGGAGAAGAACAAGCAGGTACGGGCCGAGCGCCGGCGCTACCACGAGCGCTTCCGCGCGCTCGTGGAGGAGGGCCAGCGCAGCGGGGTGTTCACCTCCGCCACACCGGCCGACCTGGTGGTGGACTACCACTTCGGATCGGTCCACCATCTCTCCACCTGGTACCGGCCGGACGGTCCGCTCACCCCGCAGCAGGTCGCCGACCACCTCGCCGACCTGCTGCTGCGCGCGCTGCGCCCCTGACTCCCGCCGGCTACAGGTACTTCTTCAACTCCCGCCGCGCCAGCGACCGTTGGTGCACCTCGTCGGGCCCGTCCGCCAGCCGCAGGGTCCGCGCGGCGGCCCACAGCTCCGCCAGCGGATAGTCCTGGCTCACCCCGCCCGCCCCGTGCAGCTGCACCGCGCTGTCGATGACGCCGACCACCGCGCGCGGCGTCGCGATCTTGATCGCCTGGATCTCCGTGTGCGCGCCCCGGTTGCCGACCGTGTCCATCAGCCAGGCCGTCTTCAGCACCAGCAGCCGCAGCTGCTCCACGGTCACCCGCGCGTCGGCGATCCAGTTCTGGACCACACCCTGCTGCGCGATGGCCTTCCCGAAGGCCGTACGGGAGACAGCCCGCCGGCACATCAGCTCGATGGCCCGCTCCGCCATGCCGATCAGCCGCATGCAGTGGTGGATCCGGCCGGGGCCGAGGCGGGCCTGGGCGATGGCGAAGCCGCCGCCCTCCTCACCGATCAGATTCGCCGCCGGGACGCGGACGTTGTCGAAGAGGACCTCGGCGTGGCCGCCGTGGGAGTGGTCCTCGTAGCCGTACACACTCATCGCGCGGACCACGGTCAGACCGGGGGTGTCGCGCGGGACGAGGATCATCGACTGCTGGCGGCGGGTGTCGGCGCCGTCCGGGTCGGTCTTGCCCATCACGATGAAGATCCGGCAGTCCGGGTTCATCGCCCCGGAGATGTACCACTTACGGCCGTTGATCACATAGTCGTCGCCGTCGCGCTCGATCCTGGTCCGGATGTTCGTCGCGTCGGACGAGGCGACCTCCGGCTCCGTCATCGCGAACGCCGAGCGGATCTCACCGTCGAGCAGCGGCTCCAGCCACCGCTTCTTCTGCTCGTCGCTGCCGAACTGGGCGAGCACCTCCATGTTCCCGGTGTCCGGCGCCGCGCAGTTGAGCGCCGTCGGGGCCAACTGCGGGCTGCGGCCGGTGATCTCGGCGAGCGGCGCGTACTGGAGGTTGGTCAGCCCCGCGCCGTGCTCCGCGTCCGGGAGGAAGAGATTCCACAGACCCTGTGCCCGGGCCTCCGCCTTGAGCTCCGGCACGACCGCCGGGGTGTCCCAGGGGTCGGTGAGCCGGCCCCGCTGTTCCTGGGCGACCGCCTCGGCGGGGTACACGTGCTCGTCCATGAACGTCAGCAACCTGGCGCGGAGTTCCTCGGTACGGGCGTCGAACGCGAAGTCCATGGACGGGTCAGCCTTCCTGGAGGGTGGTGAGGCCGTGCTCGATGAAGACGGGGACCAGGTCCCCGATGCGGTCGAAACCGCCGCCCAGCGTCTGGCCCAGCGTGTAGCGGTAGTGGATGCCTTCGAGGATCACGGCGAGCTTGAACCAGGCGAAGGCCGTGTACCAGGCGATCGCCGAGGTGTCGCGGCCGGAACCGGCGGCGTAGCGCTCGACCAGCTCGGCGGGCGTCGGGTGACCGGGCGCGCCCGCGGTCGTACTGATCGGGGAGCCCGTGATCTCCAGCGGCGCGCTGTACATCACCAGCAGACCGAGGTCGGTCAGCGGATCGCCGAGGGTGGACATCTCCCAGTCCAGCACCGCCCTGATCCGGTCGTCGTCACCGAGAAGGACGTTGTCGAGCCGGTAGTCCCCGTGGACGACGGTGGGTGCGGGGGAGACCGGCAGGGCGCGGCCCAGGGCGGCGTGCAACTCGTCGATGCCGGGCAGCTCCCGGTTGCGCGAGGCGTCCAACTGCTTGGCCCAGCGGCGCAGTTGGCGGTCGAGGAAGCCCTCGGGCCGGCCGAAGTCGGCGAGCCCCACCTCCCCGGGGTCCACCGCGTGCAGTTCGACGAGGGTGTCGACCAGACCCAGGAGGGCGGTGCGGGTGCGTCCGGGGCCGAGCGGGGCGAGCTGTTCGGCCGTACGGTACGGGGTCCCCTCCACGTACTCCATCAGGTAGAACGGCGCCCCGAGCACCTCCGGGTCCTCGCAGAGCAGCAGGGGCTCCGGCACCGGTACGGCCGTCGGGTACAGCGCGCTGATCACCCGGAACTCGCGCCTCATGTCGTGCGCCGTGGCGAGGACATGGCCGAGCGGCGGCCTGCGGACCACCCACTCGTGGGAGCCGTCGGTGACCAGATACGTCAGATTCGACCGGCCGCCCTCGATCAGCCGGGCGCTCAGCGGCCCGCCCACCAGACCGGGGCGCTCGCGGTCCAGACGGCCGCGCAGCCGCCCCGGGTCGAGTCCTGGTGGGGGACTGGCGCTCATCGGTCGTACCTCCATGGGCGGGCGGGGGGCGGTCGGATGCCTCGCCGTTCATGATGCCGACCAGTCGGTATGCCGTCCAGTGCGCGACGGGAACCGCGCCCCGTCCGTGACCCGGGCCGACGGGATCGGCGGGGATCGGCGGGGATC
This sequence comes from Streptomyces sp. NPDC058653, assembly GCF_042716895.1. NCBI lineage: Bacteria > Bacillati > Actinomycetota > Actinomycetes > Kitasatosporales > Streptomycetaceae > Streptomyces > Streptomyces sp. NPDC058653. The sequence goes on from NZ_JBHXRM010000037.1 coordinate 62,711, forward strand.
GGAGGGAGTGGCGGGATCGGTGGGAGTGGCCGGAGCGGCGGGAGTGGCGTGCCGGGTCCGGCGCACGGACCCGGCGAGGCGCCCCGGCGGTGTGCCCGGGCTGTCAGTGGTCGTCCCAGTGCCCCTCGTGGGCCGCGTGCCGATGGCCGTCGTGGACATAGTCCCGGTGGTCGCCGTGCGCCACGGCGGGATGGCCGCAGCCCTCGCCGTGCTGGTGGGGATGGCCCTCGTGGACGACATGGGCGGCCGGCTCGCACTCGTCCCAGTGCTCCGCGTGCCGCCGGTGCAGATGGCCGTCGTGCGCGTAGTCGACATGGTCGCCGTGCCGCACCTCGGTATGGCCGCAGGTCGGTCCGTGGGAGTGCTCGTGCGTCGGGTGTTCCTGATGAAGAGCCTTCATGATGTACGCCTTTGTTGGGTTCGGTGGTGATTTGCCCACCCGGACGGGACGCTATCAGCCCTGTCAGCGCCGGCCGGTGAGTCCGGTTCGCGTCCCGAAAATCGAATGACCGGACGGGACCCGCGCTGCTGAACTGGGAGACATGAAGGCCGAAGCACCCCCGCCGCCCCAGCCCTACCGCTGGTCGCTGTCCGCGTTCGGCGGCGGCCGGCCCGACCGACTCGGCACGCTCGGCGCCCACCGGGTCCAGAGCCCGCCCGAGCCCTCCGTGCTCCCCGAGCTGACCGCTGCCACCGCCAAGGTCCTCGCCCGCTCCGACGGCGCCGACCTCTGCTTCCTCGGCCGGTCGCTCGACTCGATGTACGACCTGCTGACCGGCGCGCTGGAGCACTCGCCGTGGGACGGGAGACTCCTGCGGCTGCCGATCTCCTGCATGGGCGACGCCGCCTGGAGCCCCGCCGCCCGGCGCCGCTTCCGTGAACATCTCGCCTCCGTGGGCCTGGAGCCGTACGCGCTGGCCCGCCGCAAGCGCCCCATCGCCCTGGTCGACGTCGTCGCCGAGGGGCGCAGCTACGGCACGCTCCACCGAGGGCTCGCCGACTGGATCGAGGAGAGCCGGGAGCCGTGGGCGGTGGTCCGGCGCAAGCTGCGCTATGTCGCGGTGACACGCCGTGTCCGCCCCGGCCCCCACACCTGGCGCTGGCAGCAGGACCCGTGCAACGCGTGGGTACGGACCCTGCCCGCCGGTCATATGAGCGACGTGTCCCTCGACGGCCGGGTGTGGGCGTATCTGGCAGACCATCAGCCGAAGGTCAACGAGTCCTTCCCGCACCGGAACTGGTTCGACGAGCCGTCGACGCCGGCGCCCCGGCACGACCGGGTCGCCCGCGCGCTCGCCGAGGCCCGGTACTTCACCGAGGCGGGCCGCGGCACCGACGTACGGGAGGAGCTGATCCGGCTGATGGCCCGTGAGCCGGGCTTCGCCGGGCGCGAACAGCGCCGGATCGCCCTGGCCCTGCGTACGAGGGCGACCTCCCGCACCGGCTCCGGCGCCCGCCCCCGCGCCGGGACACGGGCCCGCTACCGCACCGGCGACCGCTGAGGTCCGCCCCCTACAGGACGCTCACGCCGAACGCCGCCAGACAGACCACACACACCACCGCGGCGGCCCCCGCGCCCGTCGGCAGCGGGCGCGGCTCCGGCGTGTCCAGAACCGTGATCCGCCGGTGCGCCACCCACAGGAACACCAGCCAGACGAGCGCGCTCACCACCGCCGCCGCGACCCCGGCGGCCGTCACCTCGTCCCGGAGGACCTGCCGGCCCGCGAGCACCGCCACGACCGTGTACGTCAGCGTCGTACGCCGCCAGGCCAGCCGGGTCCGCTCCGGCTGGAGTCCGGGATCGCGGGTCGCCCCGGCGGCCGGGCCCCCCATCAGCGGGTCCCGTCCGCCGCCACCACGACCAGCATGACCAGGGCGACGGCGGCGACCGACAGACCCAGCAGCGTCGGGAACGCCGTCACCGGCAGATCCTCGCCCCGGCGCATCGCCCGCTCGCTGCGCACCCACTGGCTGATGGACCGCAGGGCGCTGAGCGCCCCGATGGCGAAGAGCACCACCGCCAGCCCCACCCGCACACCCCAGCGCAGGTCCGGCAGGAACTGATCGACCGCGAACCCGCCGCCCACCAGGGCGAGAGAGGTCCGGATCCAGGCGAGGAAGGTGCGCTCGTTGGCCAGTGAGAAGCGGTAGTCCGGGGTCGTGCCCTCGTCCCTGATCCGGCGGGGCGCGAACCACAGGCGCAGGCTCCGCACGAAGTCGTTCACACCTCGCACCCTAGGCCCTGTCCGCGCGCAGCCGTTCGTACGCGGCCACGCCGTCCGGCGCCCAGGCCCACCCCCCGGGGCCGCCGCGCTCCGCCAGCCGGCGCTCCAACTCCTCCTCCGTGAGGAACGCGTGCCAGTCGATCTCCTCCGCCTGCGGCGAGACCGGCAGCACGCACCGGACCTCGTAGACCCGCGACCACCAGCTCATCGGGCCGTCGTCCGCCTCGTACAGGAACGAGAACAGCGGGCGCGGGCGAGGCAGTCCGGGGACCCCCAGCTCCTCCTTGGCCTCGCGCAGCGCCGCGTCGTCGTAGCTCTCGCCCGCGCCCACCACACCGCCCACGAACATGTCGTGGTGGGAGGGGTGGACGAGCTTGGTCGCGGTTCTGCGGTGGACGAAGACCCGGTCCTCGGTGTCGCGCGCGAGGACGAAGACACAGCGGTGCCGCAGTCCCCGCGCGTACGCCTCGCCGCGCGTGGCCCTGCGGACGACGCGGTCCTTCTCGTCGACGATGTCGATGATCTCGTCAGCGGAGCTCATGCTCCCCATCCAAGCACCCGCCGTCCGGCCGGGCGGCGCCGCTGACCGGGGCGGGGGTACGGCCGGTCCGCCGTCGTACGGGAGAGCCCGGCCCGCGCACCGGTTGACTCGTTACCGGCCCGTACGGAAGATCGGACCACCTCAGTCGCCCCGAGAAGGTGGGAACCCATGGCGTACGACGCTGATGTGATCGTGATCGGCGCGGGACTGGCCGGACTGGTCGCCACCGCCGAACTCGTCGACGCCGGGCGCTCGGTCATCCTGCTCGACCAGGAGCCGGAGCGGTCCATAGGCGGGCAGGCGCACTGGTCCTTCGGCGGCATGTTCCTCGTGGACTCGCCCGAGCAGCGGCGGCTGCGGGTCAGGGACAGCCGGGACCTCGCGCTCCAGGACTGGCTCGGCACGGCCGGCTTCGACCGGGCCGAGGACCACTGGCCGCGCAGCTGGGCCGAGGCGTACGTCGACTTCGCCGCCGGTGAGAAACGCTCCTGGCTCCGTGAGCGGGGCATACGCTTCTTCCCGGTCGTCGGGTGGGCCGAGCGCGGCGGCTACGGCGCGAGCGGCCACGGCAACTCGGTGCCGCGCTTCCACATCACTTGGGGAACAGGACCCGGCGTCGTCGAGCCCTTCGAACGGCGGGTGCGCGAGGGCGTCGCCAAGGGACTGGTGACCTTCCGCTTCCGCCACCGGGTCACCGGACTCGCCGCGAACGCCGGCACCCTGGACACCGTGACCGGCGAGGTGCTGGAGCCGAGCGACGCGGAACGCGGCACGGCCAGCAGCCGCGTCACCACAGGCACCTTCGAACTCCGCGCGCAGGCCGTGATCGTGACGTCCGGCGGCATCGGCGGCAACCACGACCTCGTACGCGCGCAGTGGCCCGAACGCCTCGGCACCCCGCCCAGCACGATGCTCTCCGGCGTACCCGCCCATGTCGACGGTCTGATGCTCGGCATCACCGAGCGGGCAGGCGCCCACCACATCAACCGGGACCGGATGTGGCACTACACCGAGGGCATCGAGAACTGGAACCCGATCTGGGCCGCGCACGGCATCCGGATCCTGCCCGGTCCCTCGTCGCTCTGGCTCGACGCGCGCGGCCGGCGGCTGCCGGTGCCGCTGTTCCCCGGCTTCGACACGCTCGGCACGCTGGACCACATCATGCACACCGGGCACGACTACACCTGGTTCGTCCTCAACCGGCGCATCATCGGCAAGGAGTTCGCGCTCTCCGGCTCCGAACAGAACCCCGACCTGACCGGCAGGTCGGTCCGCGACGTGATCAAGCGCGCGCGCCAGGACGTGCCCGGACCGGTCAGGGCGTTCATGGACAACGGCGCCGACTTCGTCGTGGAGAAGGACCTCGCCTCGCTCGTCCGGGGGATGAACGCGCTCACCGGGGAACCGCTGATCGACGAGGACGAGCTGCGCCGCGAGATCACCGCCCGGGACCGCGAGGTCGCGAACCCCTTCACCAAGGACCTCCAGCTGACCGCAGTCCGAGGTGCGCGCGCCTATCTCGGCGACAAGCTGATCCGCACCGTGGCGCCGCACCGCGTTCTCGACCCCGAGGCGGGCCCGCTGATCGCCGTACGGCTGCACATCCTGACCCGCAAGTCGCTCGGCGGGCTCGAAACCGATCTGTCGTCACGGGTCCTGCGGGAGGACGGCACACCGCTGGCCGGGGTGTACGCGGCGGGGGAGGCGGCCGGATTCGGCGGCGGCGGGATGCACGGGTACCGCTCGCTGGAAGGGACGTTCCTCGGCGGCTGCGTCTTCTCCGGACGCGCGGCCGGGCGGGCGGCGGCGGAGGCCGTGGCCTGAGCGAGCGGCCCTCGGCGAAGGGGGCTAGGGGAGGCGCTCGACGACCCGGAAACGTTCCGCCACCACCAGAGTCCCGTCGTGCACCGTGAACGACGGGTCGCCGAGCGCCTCCCGCATCTCGTCGCCGTGCCAGAACGCCTCGTGGCCCGCGCGCCACGCCTCCACGGAGTCGTACCCCTCGCCCTCGTCGAGCGCGTGCTGGAGATCGACCTGCCCCAGCGGCAGCACCCGTACCTCCGTGAGTTCGAGCACCGCGATCTCCCGGCCGTCCGAGTCGATCAGCGCCGAACGCTCGCCGACCGGCGGCAGCTCCTCCTTCTCCGCCTCGTACTCGGCCAGCAGGCCCGTCGTCGAGACCTTCTCCCCGGAGAGCACCGCCGCGACCAGCTGATCGCGCAGCGGCCCGGGGAAGGCCAGCAGAAAGGGCGGGAGTGGTTCGCGGTGCTCCTGAGGTGTCTCCATGGCGTCAGTCTGCCGGAGTCTGACGAAACCATGACGGAAAGCCGGCGCCCCTGGCTTCCGCGCCCCCATGGTGTTCGAATCAAGGGGTGACCACTCCACACAGCGACCCGGAGGGCACGCCCGTCGGGCGGCGCCTGGTGCTCTCCATGCTCGGCCTCGGCGCGGCCGGCGTCGTCACGGCGCCCTATCTCCAGCGGGGGCTCGAAAGCTTCCTCGGCTCGGTGGCCGACACCGATCCGACCGGGCTGACCGGGCTGCTGCCCAACGGCGGCGGGTTCCGCTACTACTCGGTGGCCAGCTCCGTACCGCGCAAGGGCCCCGGGAACTACCGGCTCACGGTGGACGGGCTGGTCGACCGTCCCACCACGTACACGCTCGACGCCCTGCGGAAGCTCCCGCAGACCCGCGTGGTCCGTGACGTCCAGTGCGTCACCGGGTGGCGCGTGCCGGAGACACCGTTCGAAGGCGTACGGCTGTCGCGGATTCTCGACGCCGCCGGGGTGCGGCCGGACGCCGGGGCGGTCCGCTTCACCTGCTTCGACGGTACGTACAGCGAGAGCCTGACCATGGAGCAGGCGAGGCGGCCCGACGTCCTGGTGGCGCTGCGGATGCGGGACGAGCCGGTCGAGCACGCGCACGGCGGTCCGGTACGGCTCTACGTGGCCCCCATGTACTTCTACAAGTCGGCGAAATGGCTCTCCGGGATCTCCGTCACCTCCGACGTCCGCCCGGGTTACTGGGAGGAGCGCGGCTATGACGTCGACGCCTGGGTCGGGCGGTCCAACGGCCGTACCGACACCCCGACCGTCTGAACGCCCCGTCGGCCCGGCCCGTCCGCCCCTGCGGCGGCGGTTCAGCCGCGCCGAGCGGATGGTCCACCGCGCGACCGCCGTCCTGATGCTGGTCTGCGTGGTGACGGCGGCCTGTCTGTACGTACCACAGCTCGCCGAACTCGTCGGGCGCCGCTATCTGGTGGTCACCCTGCACCAGTGGTCGGGGCTGCTGCTGCCCGCGCCGTTCCTCCTGGGGCTCGCCTCCCCCGCCTTCCGCGCCGACCTGCGCCGGCTCAACCGCTTCGCGCCGTACGACAAGGAGTGGCTGCGGGCGGTGCGACGGCGCGACTTCCGGCCGGAGTCGCGGCCCGCGGGCAAGTTCAACGCGGGGCAGAAGGTGTACGGGGGCTGGATCGCCGGAGCCGTACTGGTCATGCTCGCGACGGGCCTGATGATGTGGTTCACCTGGCTGACGCCGCTGGTCTGGCGGACGAGCGCCACGTTCGTGCACGACTGGCTGTCGCTGGCCGTGGGGCTCGTGCTCCTCGGGCACATCGGGATGGCGTTCGCCGACCCGGAGGCGCGGCGCGGGATGCGGACCGGATCGGTGGAACGGCCGTGGGCGGAGCGGGAGCACCCTCTGTGGAAGGAGGAGGAGTGACCCCGGCCCTCCGTTACCCGCTCCGCCCCTACCGGCCCACGAGAGCCGTCCGCTAAAGGATCAGCGAGAGCAGCATCACGGCGCCGAGACCGACGACGGAGATGATCGTCTCCATCACCGACCAGGTCTTGATCGTCTGCCCGACGTCCATCCCGAAGTACTCCTTCACCAGCCAGAATCCCGCGTCGTTGACATGGCTGAAGAAGAGCGAGCCCGCCCCGATCGCCAGCACCAGCAGCGCCGCGTGGGACGTGGACATGTCGGCGGCGAGCGGCGCCGCGAGACCGGAGGCCGAGATCGTCGCGACGGTCGCCGAGCCCGTCGCCAGCCGGATCGCGACCGCGATCAGCCAGCCCAGCAGCAGCGCCGGGATCGACCAGTCCTCGGAGAAGTCGAGGATCATCTGGCCGACGCCCGCGTCGATCAGGGTCTGCTTGAACCCGCCGCCCGCGGCGACGATCAGCAGCACACCCGCGATCGGCCCGAAGGACTTCTCGATGGTCGAGGAGATCCGGTCCTTGGTGAACCCGGCGGCCCGCCCCAGCGTGAAGATGCCGACGATCACCGCCGCGAGCAGCGCGATCAGCGGGGAGCCGATGACATCGGCGACCTTCTGGACCTGGTTCTCCGGATCGTCCACGACGATGTCGACCAGTGCCTTGATCAGCATCAGCACGACCGGCAGCAGAACGGTCGCGACGGTGGCGCCGAAGCTCGGACGCCTGTCGCTCTCCTCGGACGGGCGCTTCTCCAGCGTCTGGAGCATCCGCTCGGGCGGCTGGACGTCCACCCACCGCGCGGCGTAACGGGAGAACAGCGGACCGGCGATGATCACCGTCGGGACCGAGACGACCAGACCCAGCGCGAGCGTCACACCGAGGTCGGCGCCGATGGCGTCGATCGCGACGAGCGGGCCGGGGTGCGGCGGGATCAGTCCGTGCATCACGGAGAGGCCGGCCAGCGCCGGGATACCGATCCGCATCAGGGAGAAGTTGCCCCGCTTGGCGACCAGCAGCACGACCGGGATCAGCAGCACGATGCCGACCTCGAAGAAGAGCGGCAGCCCGATCACGGAGGCGATGAGGACCATCGCCCAGGGCATGGCACGTCCGCTCGCCCGGCGCAGGATCGTGTCGACTATCTGGTCGGCGCCGCCCGAGTCCGCGAGCAGCTTGCCGAGTATCGCGCCGAGCGCGATCAGCACCCCGACTCCCGCGACGGTCGAGCCGAGACCGGTGGAGAAGCTGGTGATGGTGTCGCCCAGCGACGCGCCGGCGAACGCGCCGAGCGCCAGGGTGCCGATGGTCAGGGCGAGGAAGGCATGCAGCTTGAACTGGGTGATGAGCAGGACGATGACGGCAATGCCGGCGAGAACGGCGATGCCCAGCTGCGTGTTGCCGGCCGAGGTGATCGGTTCTACGGCGTCCGCTGCCAGCGTCTCGACGCTGAGACTGGTCACGGGGGGATCCTTAGGTATCGGGGAGTGGACTGGCTTGTCTGTCTCGGGAGTTCGGGCCCCTAGGGGCCCTGGGGACGGTCGAGTCCGGCCAGCGCGGCGATGCCGCGCTCGGCGATCTCGTCGGGGGTGCCCGCCACATCGACGGTGACGCCCGCCTCGTCGCCGCCCAGCGGCTGCAACGTGGCGAACTGTGAATCCAGCAGGGCGGTGGGCATGAAGTGCCCCTTGCGGTCCGCCATCCGCCGTTCGATCAGGCTTCGGTCACCGGTGAGGTGGAGGAAGACGACGCCGGGCGCCGCCGCCCGCAGCCGGTCGCGGTACGCGCGCTTGAGCGCCGAACTGCTGACGACCCCGCCGAGCCCGGCGCGGCCGTGCGCCCAGCGCCCGATCGCGTCGAGCCAGGGATGGCGGTCGGCGTCGTCGAGCGGGGTGCCCGCGGACATCTTGGCGATGTTCGCGGGCGGGTGGAAGTCGTCGCCCTCGGCGTACGGGACGCCCAGGGCGGCGGCAAGCAGGGGACCGACGGTGGTCTTGCCGGTACCTGCCACGCCCATCACCACGACGACGTGGGGGGTGTTCATCTGATGCCTCGCTGTCTACGCGTGCTCCGCTGCCTCCGCGATACTGAAACTCATATGTACGACGTATTCAAGACGTCGTCACTCACTTGTCATATTTTTTATTCGCCGAGCCCGCCCCGTAGGCTTCCGCCATGACCACAGAAGGCCGGGGCCTGCATACCCATGTGCTCGACTCCCTCGGTCTGGCCATCACGGGGGGCGAGTACCCCGAGGGCGGCATCGTGCGCACCGACGAGGTCGCGCAGCGCTTCGACGTCTCGCGCACCGTGGTACGGGAAGTGGTCCGCGTCCTCGAATCGATGCACCTCGTCCACTCCCGGCGCCGCGTCGGCGTGACCGTGCGGCCCGCCGCCGAGTGGAACGTCTACGACCCGCGCGTCATCCGCTGGCGCCTCGCGGGCAACGACCGGCCGCGCCAACTGCGTTCACTGACCGTGCTGCGCTCCGCGATCGAACCGGTCGCCGCAGGCCTCGCCGCCACGCACGCCACCCCCGAACAGTGCGCCGCCCTCACCGAGCAGGCCCTCGGCATGGTCGCCACCTCGCGCGGACATCAACTGGAGGGCTATCTGCGGCACGACATCGCCTTCCACCGGGTGGTGCTCGACGCGTCCGGCAACGAGATGTTCGCGCGGCTCGGGGACGTGGTCGCCGAGGTCCTCACGGGCCGTACCCGGCACGAGGTGATGTTCCACGACCCGGACCCGGCGGCCGTGACCCTGCACGTACAGGTCGCCGAGGCCGTACGGGAGCGGAACGCCGCCCGCGCCGAGGAGTTGACCCGGCAGATCGCCGTCGGAGCCCTCCAGGAACTCGACGTCCTGGCTCCCTGACCGGGGCCCCCGCCCGCGCGGCGCGATGTCAGACTTGGCTCTTCAGGCTCGATGGAGAGGCAGGTCCTTACATGTCGCAGCAGGTGCGAGGCGTCGTGGCACCCGGCAAGAACGAGCCGGTGCGGATCGAGACGATCGTGATCCCCGATCCCGGCCCCGGCGAGGCCGTGGTGAAGATCCAGGCGTGCGGTGTCTGCCACACCGATCTGCACTACAAGCAGGGCGGGATCAACGACGACTTCCCCTTCCTCCTCGGCCACGAGGCGGCGGGCGTGGTGGAGTCGGTCGGCGACGGTGTCACCGATGTCGCCCCCGGTGATTTCGTCATTCTCAACTGGCGCGCCGTCTGCGGCAGTTGCCGCGCCTGTCTGCGCGGCAGGCCCTGGTACTGCTTCAACACCCACAACGCCACTCAGAAGATGACCCTCCTCGGGGGTACCTCCCCGGGCGGAGGCTCAGGGCGAGGCACGGAGCTCTCCCCGGCGCTCGGCATCGGCGCCTTCGCGGAGAAGACCCTGATAGCCGCGGGACAGTGCACCAAGGTCGACCCGGCCGTCGCACCGGCCGTCGCCGGACTCCTCGGCTGCGGTGTCATGGCCGGCATCGGCGCCGCGATCAACACCGGCAACGTCGGCCGGGGCGACTCCGTCGCCGTCATCGGCTGCGGCGGTGTCGGCGACGCGGCGATCGTCGGCTCCCGCCTCGCCGGCGCGGCCCGGATCATCGCCGTCGACATCGACGACCGGAAGCTGACCACGGCGAAGTCGATGGGCGCGACCCATACCGTCAACTCCCGCTCCACCGACCCCGTTGAGGCGATCCGGGAGTTGACCGGGGGCTTCGGGGCGGATGTCGTCATCGAGGCCGTCGGCCGCCCGGAGACGTACAAGCAGGCCTTCTACGCACGTGACCTGGCCGGCACCGTCGTCCTGGTCGGCGTCCCCACCCCGGAGATGGAGCTCGAACTGCCGCTGCTCGACGTCTTCGGACGCGGCGGCTCGCTCAAGTCGTCCTGGTACGGGGACTGTCTGCCCTCCCGCGACTTCCCCCTGCTGATCGACCTGCACCAGCAGGGCCGTATCGACCTGTCCGCCTTCGTCACCGAGACCATCGGACTCGACGACGTCGAGAAGGCCTTCGCCCGTATGCACGAGGGCGACGTCCTGCGCTCGGTCGTGGTCCTCTGATGGCCGCCGCCGACCCCGCCGCCGACACGGCCGCGTCCGGCGTCCGCGTCGAGAACCTCGTCACCTCCGGCACCTTCTCGCTCGACGGCGGCACCTGGGACGTCGACAACAACGTCTGGATCGTCGGGGACGACAGCGAGGCCGTCGTCATCGACGCGGCCCACGACGCCAGGGCCATCGAAACCGCCCTCGGCGGCCGGACGTTGCGCGCGATCGTCTGCACCCACGCCCACAACGACCACATCGACGCGGCCCCGGCGCTCGCCGCCGCCACCGGCGCGCCGATCCTGCTGCACCCGGACGACCTGCCGCTCTGGAAGCAGACCCACCCGGAGCGGCTGCCGGACGGCGAACTGACCGACGGCCGGAGCCTGTCCGTCGCCGGCATCACCCTCACCGTGCTCCACACACCCGGCCACGCGCCGGGCGCGGTCTGCCTCCACGCCCCCGAGCTGTCCACGGTCTTCACCGGCGACACGCTCTTCCGGGGCGGGCCCGGCGCCACCGGCCGGTCCTTCTCGCACTTCCCGACGATCATCGAGTCGATCCGCGAGCGGCTGCTGACGCTGCCGCCCGGGACCGTGGTCCGTACCGGACACGGTGACTCGACCACCGTCGGCGCCGAGGCGCCGCACCTGGACGAGTGGATCCGCGCCGGCGGCTGAACCGGCCCCCCGGGGCCGTGTCGTCGACTCAGGCGACGCGGTCCCGCAGCGCGTCGGCGGTGGACCACCGGTTGATGTGGTGCCTGACCGTCCTGGCGACGTCGGCGTGCTGGTCGTTGAGGTAGAAGTGGCCGCCCGGGAACACGTGCATGTCGAACGTCGACTCCGTGTGGTCCGCCCACGGCCGCGCGTCGATGACCGGCACCTGCGGGTCGGAGTCGCCCATCAGCGACACGATCGGGTACGGGACCGTCGCCCCGGGCTCGCTGCGGTACGAGAGCACGGCCGAGTAGTCGTTGCGCAGGGCCGGCAGGATCATCCGTACGACGTCCTCGTCACCGAGGACCTCGGAGTCCGTGCCGCTCAGCTTGCGGACGTTGCGGAGAATGTCCTCGTCGGTGAAGAGCCGGCGCCTGGCGATGCACCGGCACGGCGGCGCGCACCGGCCGGAGACGATCAGCCCGAGCACCTCCACGTCCGCGTCCCGCAGCCGCCGCGCGACCTCGAACGCCACGGAGGCGCCCATGCTGTGACCGAAGAGGGTCATCGGGCGGTCGGCCCACTCCAGGAGCTCACGCGCCACCGCGTCCGCCAGCCGCGGAATGCTGGGTATGCCTTTCTCGTCCCGGCGGTCCTGGCGGCCCGGATACTGCACGGCCAGCACATCGGTCTCGGGGGAGAGGGACTTGGTCATCGGAAGGAAGAAGGGCGCGGACCCTCCCGCGTGCGGCAGGCACACCAACTGGGTACGTGCTTCGGATGCCGGCCGAAAGCGTCGAATCCACGGCTTCGTTTCGCTGAACGCGAGAGTCATGATGTTTCCGTCGCCTCATTCTGGGGGCACACGTCGACTGAGAATTCCATCGCAAACGTGCCAGCGCGCCCCCCTGCGGGCAACCCCTATTCTGCTCGATCACCGCCCTCACCAGGGAGTTCGATGAGGATCTTAGGGGTGGCAGGGGTAGGTCCGGGCCCGGCGAGTCATGATCAATGAAAGGCGTGCGGAAATCCAGAATTCCGCTGTGATTCACACGTCCGCAACAATGCCGTTGTTCCCTCGCTGGGAGCGGCCCGGCGCAACGCCGGAAAGCGAAATGCCGACCGGGAAAGGAATCCCGGCCGGCATCACGTCAACGATGGTGTCCGAGGGGGGACTTGAACCCCCACGCCCGATAAAGGGCACTAGCACCTCAAGCTAGCGCGTCTGCCATTCCGCCACCCGGACAAGGTGTCCGCCGGACGACCGAAGGCCGTTCCGACGTGGAAAACCATAGCAAACATCGGGCACTGCCCGATCCACGCCCGGTGGGAGGATGGGACGACCACCGGCAACGACAGCGGGAGTGAGCAGCGTGAGCGAGTCGAACACGGGCGGGACGGTCTCGGGCGAGGACGAGGTCGTCGACCTCTGCCGTGACCTGATCCGGATCGACACCAGCAACTACGGGGACCACTCCGGTCCCGGCGAACGTCCGGCCGCGGAGTACGTGGCGGAGAAGCTGGCCGAGGTGGGGCTCGAACCGCGGATCTTCGAGTCCCACAAGGGCCGCGCCTCCACCGTCGCCAGGATCGCCGGCGAGGACCCCTCCAGGCCCGCCCTGCTCATCCACGGCCACACCGATGTCGTCCCCGCCAACGCGGACGACTGGACGTACGACCCGTTCGCCGGGGAGATCGCCGACGGCTGCCTCTGGGGGCGCGGCGCGGTCGACATGAAGGACATGGACGCCATGACCCTCGCGGTGGTGCGGGACAGGCTCCGCAGCGGCCGCAAGCCCCCGCGTGACATCGTCCTCGCCTTCCTGGCCGACGAGGAGGCCGGCGGCACGTACGGGGCGCGTCATCTCGTCGACAACCATCCCGACCTCTTCGAGGGCGTCACCGAGGCGATCAGCGAGGTCGGCGGCTTCTCCTTCACCGTCAACGAGAACCTGCGGCTCTATCTCGTCGAGACGGCGCAGAAGGGCATGCACTGGATGCGGCTGACCGTGGACGGCACGGCCGGGCACGGCTCGATGACCAACAACGACAACGCCATCACCGAACTCTGCGAGGCGGTGGCCCGGCTCGGCCGGCACGAGTGGCCGGTGCGGATGACCAAGACCGTGCGGTCCTTCCTGGACGAGCTGTCCGACGCGCTGGGCGTCCCGCTCGACCCGGAGGACATGGAGGGCACGCTCGCCACGCTCGGCGGCATCGCCAAGATGATCGGCGCCACCCTGCGCAACTCCGCGGCCCCCACCATGCTCGGCGCGGGCTACAAGGTGAACGTGATTCCCGGCCAGGCGACCGCCCATGTCGACGGCCGCTTCCTGCCGGGCTACGAGGAGGAGTTCCTCGCCGACATCGACCGCATCATCGGCCCGCGCGTGAGGCGCGAGGACGTGCACGGCGACAAGGCCCTGGAGACCAGCTTCGACGGCCGGCTGGTGGACGCCATGCAGACCGCGCTCGTCGCGGAGGACCCGATCGCGCGGGCCGTCCCCTACATGCTCTCGGGCGGCACGGACGCCAAGTCCTTCGACGACCTCGGTATCCGCGGCTTCGGCTTCGCGCCCCTCAAGCTCCCGCCGGAGCTGGACTTCGCCGGGATGTTCCACGGCGTGGACGAGCGCGTGCCGCTGGACGGACTGCGCTTCGGCGTGCGGGTGTTGGACCGCTTCATCGACGCCTGCTGAGGTTCTGCCCGGGCAATATTCGCCAGTGCGTGCGCACTTGACTGAAAAGAGTGAAAGCGACCATAGGCTCGTAGCCTCTTTGCCCCCTCCTCGTTACAGAGGTGCGGTCCGAGGTCGGGACCGCGTTTGCCAACGAGGAGGAATAAATGATCAAGAAGGTCGTCGCCGCTGCGGCTGCCACCGGTGGTCTCGTGCTCGCGGGTGCGGGTATGGCCGTCGCCGACTCCGGTGCCCAGGGTGCCGCCGTGGGATCCCCCGGTGTGCTCTCGGGCAACGTCATCCAGGCGCCCATCCACATTCCGGTGAATGTGTGCGGCAACACGGTCTCCGTGATCGGGCTGCTGAACCCCGCCTTCGGCAACACCTGCGTCAACGCATGACCTCGTACCTCGAACCCGTAAGGGTCTGAGCCCAGCGGCCCCGGAGTGCGCGCCATGCACTCCGGGGCCGCGGGGCTTCACACCCCCGGCGCGCTCTGCCTGGGGGTATCCGGAAGGCAGAAGACAGGAACAAGCTATGAGACAGGTCACGCGAAAAGGCCTGATCACCTTCGCGGCCGCCGGCGGCGTACTCGCCATCGGCGGTGGCTACGCACAGGCGGACTCGGGCGCCGACGGAACCGCGGCGAAGTCCCCGGGCGTGCTGTCCGGGAACAACGTCCAGGTCCCCGTGCACATCCCGGTCAACGCCTGCGGCAACACCGTCGACGTCGTCGGGGTGCTGAACCCCGCGATGGGCAACGCCTGCGTCAACACCTCGGACGGCGCCCGCGGCCCCGGGAACGGCGGCTCGCACGACGACGGCTACGGGGGCGGCGGCCCGCACGGCCCCGGTGACGGCCCCGACGGAACGGGCGGCCACGGCGGCGGTTCCCCGGGCGGTGGATCGCACGCCGAGGGCGGAGCCGGCAACTCACCCGGTGTCGGCTCCGGCAACCTCATCCAGGTGCCGGTCGACATCCCCGTCAACGTCTGCGGCAACACCGTCGACATCGTGGGAGCGCTGAACCCCGCGTTCGGCAACGGGTGCGAGAACGCGGACACCCCCGCGCCGCCGGCCGAGGAGACGCCCGGGACCCCGGGCACCCCCGAGCCCCCGACGGAGCGCACGGACCCGCCGGCCCCGAACCACCCGGAGGCGAAGACCGTCGAACCGCAGGCCAAGGGCACCGAGGTGCTGGCGATGACCGGCAGCGACGGGCTCGGCCTGATCGTTCCGGCCGGCGCCGCCCTGCTCCTCGCGGGCACGGTGATCTACCGGCGCACCCGTATCCGCGCCGGCGCATAGACGGGCGCGCGAGTACGGCACGTGTTCAACCCGCTACGGCACGGGGCGGTCCCACACCACGGGATCCGCCCCGTCGCCGTTCACCAGGTGGCGCGCACCTGACGGATGATCCGTCTGCGCAGCCGCACTCTGCGACTGCCGTCCCGGTGCAGGCTCAGTCGGTCCATTTCCCAGTGTCCGTACTCGGCGTGGTCCGTCAGCAGGCGGGTCGCGTCGCTGCGGGACACCCCGCGCGGCACGTACACGTCGACAAATTCGTATTCCGGCATCGCATCTATTGTGCGGGCAGAGCCCCGGTACGGATAGCGTCTGCTCTATGTCTGATGCTGCGCAGCCCACGGCTGCCGAGGTACGTGCCGCCGCTGAGGCGGTCAAGGTCGCGCTGGACCGTCACCTCGCGGCGGTCGAACGCCGCACGGGTGAGGACGACCCGGCGGTTTCCGAGGCGTTCAACGCCCTTGCCACCGCGGCGGAGGCGTACGACGAGCGGCTCTACGACCTCTACGACGAGGTCACCCCGTTCGAGATCCCCGGCACGGACGACTCCCTGCCGCCGTACGCGGGGCCGGAGGAGCCGAACGCGCTCAGCGTGCTGATCCGCCGCGACTACGCGGTGGCGGAGCCGCGGAGACTGCTCGCGCAGGCACAGCGCATCGCCGATGTCGACGGGGACGCCGAGACCGTGGCGGTCGTCGGCGCCAGCGTGCACGCCGCCGTGGGCGTGCTCTTCGGTGAGTACGAGCCGGACGAGATCGCCTCCCGGCACAAGGAGTTCGGCCTGGAGGAGGGCGACTCGACCCTCTGGGTGTCGGCCGCCGACGATCTTCCGGAGCCCGGCGAATGGCTCGGCGCCCCCTTCGAGCAGGCCGATCCCCAGCAGGTCGTCTGCCGCTTCGACGTCAGCTCGGTCTTCGACGACGAGGACTTCGACGGCGCCGGCATCCGCGGCCGGGACCCCCTCGGTGACCTGGAGGAACAGGACGCTTGACCGCGCGGTACGACACCGCCGACGGCCCGCCCGGGAATTCCGGCGCGGGCCGTCGGCCGTTCGGGTCACGGCCGGTCCCGACCGGCTCGCCGGTCATCCCACGGGCGCCAGCAGGCCCTCCAGGAGCGTCCGGAGCCGCGTCGTCCGCTCGGCGGCCGGCACCTCGGCGACCGCGTGCGCGAGCGCCTGGTCGACCCCGTGGACCACGGACACATGACGCTCACCGCGGCCGAAGGCCGTGTAGACCCAGGGCCGGCTCAGACCCCCCGCCGCGTCGCCGGGCAGGACGACGACGGCGGCCGGCCACCGCATGCCCGCAGCCTGGTGCGCCGTGAGCGCCCAGCCGTGCCGTACGACCGATTCGACGAGCTCCCTCGGCACCACGACGGGCACCCCGTCACAGTCCAGCCGGAGCCCCTCCGCGTCCGCCGAGACGACCGAGCCGGTCACGGTCCGCCCCGGCGCGGGCACATAGGCGACCCGGTCGTCGGGGTCGAAGCCGCCGAACCTGCCCGGTCCGGGATTCAGCCGCTCCTTGAGCGCCACGTTCAGCGCGCGCGTCCCGACCGCGCCGCCGTGCCCGACCGTGATCACCTGCGTCTGTCCGGACGGCACACCGATCGCGCGCGGCACCGAGTCGGCGACGAGCTGGACCGTACGGTGCACGGCCTCGCCCGCGTCGCGCACCGGCACGATCACGACCTCCTTGCCGGGCGCCTCCACCTGGTTCAGCTCGCCGACGCCGATGCCGGAGACCAGCTCGCCGAGCGGTCCGGGGTCGGGCGTGCGCGAGGCGATCTGCGGGCACACCCGGGCGGCCAGCAGATCGGCGAAGACCCGGCCCGCCCCCGCCGACCAGAGCACCCCGGGGTCGCCGCCGAGGACCAGGCGCGCGCCGTCGGGCAGCGCCTCCACGAGCGTCGTCGCCGTTTCCACGTCCAGTTGGGGGGCGTCCAGGACCACGAGAAGGTCGAGGTCCAGCGCGCCGTCCGCGTCCCGCCCCGGCCCCTCCGCGCCGGACAGCAGCCCGGCGACGGTCACGGCGCCCGGGCCGATCCGGCCGCGGCCGTTCTCGCTGTGCGCGGCGACGACGGCCCGCAGACCGAGCGCGCGCACGGCCTCGGCGAGGGCCACCGGCTCGGCGCGCGCGGTCTCGCCCCCGGTGTGGACCACCAGGCCGTGCCCGGCGACCGCGCGGATCAGCTCGGCGGCCGAGGAGGAGGGAGCCTGCGCCGCCGCCTCGTCCCAGGAGGCGTCCTGGCCGGTCTTCACCAGCCGGGCCAGACCGTCGGCGAGACTCTCCTCGGCGAGCGCGTACCGGTCCAGACCGAGCAGGACGGGCGCGGCCGGACCGTCGGTGGCGCCCTCCGGTCCCTCGGCTCCTCCGTCGTCGGCCGTCCCGTTCCCGTCCCCGTCGACGGACCCGTCGGGGGACTCGCCGGTGTCCCCGGCGCCGTCCTGGAACACCAGCACGGCGCCCTCGGCGATCGCGTGCCGCAGCGCCCCGTCGGGGTCGGGCACGGACCGCTCCGCCAGCGCGGCCCGTACCGCCGGGAACGCGAGCGCGGTGTGGCCCCGCAGAGCGGCGCCCTCCAGCAGCCAGCCCACCAGCGCGGCGGCCCGCCGCTCGTCCCCGGGACCACAGGCGTCCCCGAGCAGCGCGCGGGCGAAACCGTCCGCCTGCTCGGGCCGTACCCCCGGAACGGACAGCAGCAGCCAGGGATCGGCGCGCAGGGCGTCACCGGCCCGCTCCCTGAGCACCGCCGTCACCTGCGGCGCGAGCGTCTCCGGCGCGCCGCCCTCGGCGAGCACGGTCCCCACGGCCGCCACGGCCTCCGGAGCGGTGACCGGGGCCGCCGGGACGGCCCGCACGGGCCCGGCGGCCCGGGGCGCGTTCTGCGCCGGTACGGCGGGAGCCTGGGGAGCGGCCGGGGCCACCGGCGGGGCCGGGGCCTCCTGACCGCTCTCCATGGCCCGTACGGCGGCGAGGAGGTCCGCCGCCTGCCCGCTCAGCTTGGTGCCGGCCGGGATGGGTCCGTCCTTCTCGGCCTTCCGCCGGGCGATCCGGGCGCGCAGCTCACGCTGCGCGGCGATCTCCGCCTCGGCCTCCGACAGCTGCGCGGCGGCGTCCTCGGCGGACTTCGTCCCGTCCCCGCTCCCGTCCGCACCTTCGCCGCCGTCCTCGACCGCCTCGGCGTCGGCCACGTCCGACCCGTCGCCGTCCCCGACCGCCCCGACCGCCTCGGCCGCCGGGGTGGCCTCCTCCGCGACCGCGGTCTCTCCGTCCTCGGCGGGGATTCCGGGGGTCGCCCCCGGAGAAGGCACAGTCACAGCGTGCTCCAGTCCTGATCGGGATAGCGGTGCACGGGCGCCGACACATCGTCGAGCGCCCGGCAGATCTCGTTCGGAAGCCTAAGGCTCTCCACCGACAACGCCGCCGTGAGCTGCTGCGCGTTGCGCGCGCCGATGATCGGGGCGACCACACCCGGCCGGTCCCTGACCCAGGCGAGCGCCACCTCCAGCGCGGTCGTCGCCAGTCCCTCCGCCGCCGTCACCACCGCGTCGACGATGCGGCTCGCGGGCTCGTCGAGATACGGCTCGACGAACGGCGCCAACTGCTCCGACGCGCCACGGGAGTCGGCCGGTGTGGAGTGCCGGTACTTGCCCGTCAGCACGCCCCGGCCGAGCGGCGACGAGGGCAGCAGCCCGACCCCCAGATCGACGGCGGCGGGCAACACCTCGCGCTCCACGCCCCGTTGGAGCAGGGAGTACTCCATCTGCGTGCTGGCGAGCCGGGTCCGTACCCCGGGGGAGGCCAGCTGCCAGGTCGCCGCCTTGGCCAGCTGCCAGCCGGAGAAGTTGGACACCCCCGCGTATCTGGCCCGGCCGCTGCTCACCGCTATGTCGAGCGCCTGGAGCGTCTCCTCCAGTGGGGTCCCGGTGTCGAAGGCGTGGACCTGCCAGAGATCGACATGGTCGGTGCCGAGCCGCTCCAGCGAGGCGTCGAGCGCGGCGAGCAGATGCCCGCGTGAGCCGTCGAAGCGCCTGTACGGATCCGGCACACTGCCCGCCTTGGTGGCGATCACCAGATCCCGGCGCGGGACCAGTCTCTCGATCAGCTGCCCGAGCAGATACTCCGCCTCCCCGCCGCCGTACACGTCGGCGGTGTCGACGAGAGTGCCGCCCGCCTCCCAGAAAGCCTTCAACTGGTCGGCGGCGTCGTGCTCGTCGGTGTCCCGCCCCCAGGTCAGCGTGCCGAGCCCGATCCGGGACACTCGCAGGCCGGTACGGCCGAGATGCCTCTGCTCCATGACCGCTGAGATTACTGGCCGGGGCCCCACTCGCAGTGACCCTGTGGACAACCCGCCCTCCACGGACGCCCGATGACGGCCCTGACGAATGCCCGCACCACGCGCTAGAGTCCCCGCACAGGGACGTTACTGATCGGTAAGGGAGTGGTTATGCGGCTCGGCATCAATCTCGGCTACTGGGGCGCCGGCATGGACAGCGACAACCTCGCCGTCGCCCAGGAGGCCGACCGGCTCGGCTACGACGTCTGCTGGGCCGCCGAGGCGTACGGCTCCGACGTCCCCACCGTGCTGAGCTGGGTCGCCGCCCAGACCGAGAACATCGACGTCGGCTCGGCGATCCTCCAGATCCCGGCCCGCCAGCCCGCGATGACCGCGATGACGGCCGCCACCCTGGACTCGCTCTCCGGCGGCCGGTTCCGTCTCGGTCTCGGGGTCTCCGGACCGCAGGTCTCGGAGGGCTGGTACGGCGTCAAGTTCGACAAGCCGCTGGCCCGCACCCGTGAGTACGTCGAGATCGTCCGCCGCGCGATGTCCCGCGAACGGCTCTCCTACGAAGGCGAGCACTGGACCCTGCCGCTGCCGGGCGGCCCCGGGAAGTCCCTCAAGCTCACCGTCCACCCCCAGCGCGAGCACATCCCGCTCTACATCGCCGCGATCGGCCCCAAGAACCTCGAACAGACCGGTGAGATCGCCGACGGCGCGCTGCTGATCTTCCCCTCGGCGGAGCATCTGGAGGAGACCGCGCTCAGCCATCTCCGCGCGGGCCGCGAGAAGGCCGGTCTGACCATGGACGGCTTCGACGTCTGCCCGACCCTGCCCATCGCGCTGGGCGACGACATCGACGCGCTGGCGGACATGTTCCGCCCGTACACGGCGCTCTACGTGGGCGGTATGGGCAGCCGTCGGCAGAACTTCTACAACCAGCTCGCGCGGCGCATGGGATACGAGCGCGAGGCGGCGGAGATCCAGGACAGGTATCTGACCGGCGACAAGGAGGGCGCCGCCGCCGCCGTACCGCACCAGCTGATCGACTCGACGACACTGCTCGGCTCCGTGGAGCGGATCGCCGACCGGATGAAGGCGTACGACGCGGCCGGCGTCACGACGATGACCCTGGCCCCCGCGGGCTTCACCCTCGACGAACGCCTCGCGGCCCTGCGCGCCGGCACCGAGGCCCTGGAGCTGGCCGGGCTCGTCACCTGAGCGGAGAAGAAGTCCGCGGCCGTGGTGGGGGCTCGGGGGGTCTTCCCCGCCACGGCCGTCACAGAGGAGAACGCCCCCGCCTCCACCGGGTTACGCATGCCCGTATACGTACGGACGTGCGCCCGGCCCTCCCCCGAACGGCCGATTCCGCTACCTGAGCTGTTGCCTGCTCCACGGTGTCGCATTTGAATCCTTGTGCGGATGTCTGTGCGGACATCGGTATGGAGGTGGCATCCAATGCTCTCGGCCCGAGGCCTGTTCGAGGAAATCCTCGACAACGACGAGTCCTTTCAGCTCTTCTGCTCCATCGCGGCCAGCGGCGAGGCCCAGGGCGGCTGGGAGAACGGCCGTATCGCCGCCTTGGTGCCCGAGGGAATGCGGGACCTCGCACCCAAGATCACGCGGCACGGCGCGGACGAGGACAAACACGGGCGGATCTTCCAGGCGATGCTGAAGAAGCGCGGTCTGGAGCCCGTCGACGTCCCGCCCGCCACCGACTACACGCTGCTGCTCGAACGGCGCGGGATCGGCCTGCCGCACGAGAAGCTGCGCCGGAACGACCCGCTGACGGAGAACGACATCGTCGTCTACCTCTCGCACAGCCGGGTCACCGAACAGCGCGCCTCCGATCAGATGGAGCTGCTGCGCAAGCACTTCGCCGACCACCCCGTCGTCGGCAAGGCCGTCCAGATGATCAGCGCCGACGAGGACAACCATCTGGCCTACTGCCACGAGGAGTTGCTGCGTCTCGCGCGCCTCGGCCACGGCCGCACCATCCAGCGGGTGCTCAAGGAGAGCGCGCACGCCGAGATCCAGATCTACCGCGACGTGAGTGTCTCCGTGATGGAGCACATGGGCCGCATCCTCGGCTGGCCCCGTCCCAAGGCGGCGCTGCTGACCGCGGGCATTCACGCCGTGTACGCCGCGGAGCGGGCGGGCCGCTGGCGCCGGATGGTCAGCCTCAGCATGCCGCAGCGCCGCGACGCGCTGGGCGGCCCGGCGACGGCCCCCGCCTTCTGAGCCGTACAGCCCGTACAGCCGTTGTAGCGGTACGCCGTACGCCCGTACCTCCGTGGCCGTGTACCACCGCGGCCACGGAGGTACGACCGTACGGCCACGGAGAGCCGACCGGGTCAGAGCCAGCCGTTGCGCTTGAAGAGCCGGTGCAGGAAGGTGACCGCGCCGACCATCACGGCCAGCGCGGCCGGATAGCCCCAGATCTGGCTCAGCTCGGGCATGTGCTGGAAGTTCATGCCCCAGATCCCCGCGAGCAGCGTCGGCACGGCGGCCATCGCCGCCCAGGCCGAGATCCTGCGCATGTCGTCGTTCTGCCGTACGCCCATCTGCGCGAGATGGGCGTACAGGATGTCCGAGACCAGCCGGTCGAGCCCGTCCACCTGCTCGTTGACGCGCGTCAGATGATCGTCCACGTCCCGGAAGAACGGCTGCGACCTCTCCTTCACGAACGGCACCCCGGCGCGCGTGAGGCGCGAGATGGGCTCCGCCAGCGGCCCGGCCGCCCGGCGGAACTCCAGCACCTGCCGTTTGAAGGTGTAGATCCGCTCCGCCGTGGGCTGGGCCCCCGTCCGGCCCGAACCGCCCTCGGTCGGCGAGAAGACCTGTGCCTCCAGCTCCTCCAGGTCGACCTGGAGCTCGGCGCCGACATCGATGTAGTGGTCGACCACCGCGTCGCTCACGGCGTAGAGAACCGCGGTGGGCCCGTGCTTGAGCACCTGGGGCTCCGACTCCAGGCGCATCCGCACGGCGTGCAGCGGAGCGCCCTCGCCGTGCCGGACCGTGACCACGAAGGAGTCGCCGACGAAGATCATCAGCTCGCCGCTGGAGACCGTGTCCTGCTCGGAGTCGTACACCACCGGCTTGAGGACCATGAACAGCGAGTCGTCGTAGATTTCCAGCTTGGGCCGCTGGTGAGCCTTGAGCGAGTCCTCGACGGCCAGCGGATGCATGCTGAACTCGCTGCTGACGAGCTCGAACTCCTGCTCCGTCGGCTCGTACAGCCCGACCCAGAGGAAGGCGTCACCCTCGGAGCGCGCCTCGGCCAGGGCGTCGGAGAGGTCTTCGGGCCCGTCGGTACGGCGCCCGGCGCGGTAGATGGCACGGTCGACGATCACCCCGTCCATATTCCCGGCCGAAGCGGTTCGACGCACGTCTGCCGCACCAGGGCCGCTCTCCCGGATCGCCCGCCCCCCGCTTCCCGTCCCGCCCTCCGGGTGGCCGGCATCCCTTTCGGCACACCGTTTAGGCTGGCCGGCATGGCCACCCTGATCCTCGTACGGCACGGACGCTCCACCGCCAACACCTCCGGCGTCCTCGCCGGCCGGACGCCCGGCGTCGCGCTGGACGAGCAGGGCCTCGCGCAGGCCGCAGCCCTGCCGGGGCGCCTCGCGGACCTGCCCATCGCCGCTGTCGTCAGCAGCCCGCTCCAGCGCTGTCTGGAGACGGTCCGCCCGCTGATCGACGCCCGCCCCGGTATCGCCACGCACCAGGAGGAGCGGATCAGCGAGTGCGACTACGGCGAGTGGTCCGGGCGGAAACTCGCCGAGCTGGCCGACGACCCCCTGATGTCGGTCGTCCAGCAGCACCCCTCGTCCGCCGCGTTCCCCGGCGGTGAGTCGATGCGCGCCATGCAGGCACGCGCCGTCGACGCCGTACGGGACTGGGACGCACGCGTCGAGGCCGAGCACGGCGAGGGCGCCGTCTTCCTGATGTGCTCGCACGGAGACATCATCAAGTCCCTGGTCGCCGACGCGCTCGGCATGCATCTCGACCTCTTCCAGCGGATCCACGCCGACCCGTGCTCGGTCACCGCCATCCGCTACACCCGGCTGCGCCCCTTCCTGCTGCGGCTGGGCGAGACGGGCGACCTCGGTTCCCTGACACCGCGTGAGAACGGCGGGGAGGGAAAGAAGGACAGCGGCGGTGAGGCCGTCGTGGGCGGCGGCACCGGCGCGGCGTGATCGCCGCGCGCAGTAGGGTGGACGGGCCGTCCGCGCCACCCCGGAGGTTCGCTCACCGGGAGCCCCCGGCCCGCCCCATTCCGTCAATTCCCAAGGGAGACAGGACGTGTCCCGTCAGGTGTTCCTCTACGACCCGCCGGACCGCTTCGTGGCCGGTACGGTCGGGCTGCCTGGCCGCCGTACGTTCTTCCTCCAGGCATCCGCCTCGGGCCGCGTCACCAGCGTGGCCCTGGAGAAGACCCAGGTCGCCGCACTCGCCGAGCGCATAGATGAGCTGCTCGACGAGGTCGTACGCCGTACCGGCGGCAACGCGCCGGTGCCCGCCGTGGCCCCCACCGACGTCGCCGACGCCGCACCGCTCGACGCGCCCGTCGAGGAGGAGTTCCGGGTCGGCACCATGGCGCTGGCCTGGGACGGCGACGAACAGCGCATGATCGTCGAGGCCCAGGCCCTCGTGGAACTCGACGCGGACACCGACGAAGATCTCGCCGACGCCGAGGAACGGCTGCTCCAGGACGAGGAGAACGGTCCGCCGATGCTCCGCGTCCGGCTCTCCGGCGCCCAGGCGAGGGCCTTCGCCAAACGTGCCCTCGACGTGGTCAACGCCGGCCGGCCGCCGTGCCCGCTGTGCAGTCTCCCGCTCGACCCGGAGGGACACGTATGCCCGCGCCAGAACGGATACCGCCGCGACGCATGAGCGCGACAGCGGTGGATCTGATCACCAAGGGCGAACTGACCGTACGTGGCCGGATCCGGGAGGCCTCCAACGCGGTGCTGTACTGCTCCGTGTCGTACGAGGGAGAGGAGGTCTCCTGCGTCTACAAGCCCGTCGCGGGGGAGCAGCCGCTCTGGGACTTCCCGGACGGGACGCTCGCCCAGCGCGAGGTGGCCGCGTACGAGATCTCCGAGGTGACCGGCTGGGGGCTGGTGCCGCCCACCGTGCTCCGCGACGGACCGTACGGCGAGGGCATGTGCCAGCTCTGGATCGAGGCCGACGAGAGCGACGAGGCGCCCCAACTCCTCGCCCTGGTCGAGGAGGACGAACCGGCCGAGGGCTGGAAGGCGATCGGCCTCGCCGAGGTCGGCGAGGGCCGCACGGCGCTGCTGGTGCACGCCGACGACCCACGGCTGCGACGGCTCGCGGTCCTCGACGCGGTCATCAACAACGGCGACCGCAAGGGCGGCCATCTGCTGCCCGAGGCCGGGGGCCGGCTCTACGCGATCGACCACGGCGTCACGTTCAACGTGGACGACAAGCTGCGTACGCTGCTCTGGGGCTGGGCGGGGGAGCCGCTGCCCGAGGAGGCCGTGACCGTTCTGGACCGGCTGGCCGACGAGTTGGTCGAAGGCACCCCGCTCGCCACCCGGCTGGCCGAACTGATCACACCCGCCGAGACCGAGGCCGTACGGTCCCGGGTCCAGGAGCTGCGCCGTACCGGACGCCATCCGAAACCGTCCGGTCAGTGGCCCGCGATCCCCTGGCCGCCGGTCTGACCCGACCGGGGGCCGGCCGGCGTCCCGGCTGATGGGGCGGCCATGCATCAACCGGCCGATCACGCAAGGGCGCCGAATCGGTCAACAGCAGCGCTCCGGTTCGTATCCGGAAGCGACGTCCGGTTACGCTCATGACATGCATGCCTGGCCCGCTTCCGACGTCCCCGCCCTGCCCGGCAAGGGCCGCGACCTCCGGATTCACGACACAGCGACCGGTGGTCCCGTCACCGTCGCCCCCGGACCCGTCGCCCGTATCTACGTCTGCGGCATCACGCCGTACGACGCCACGCACATCGGGCACGCGGCGACCTACAACGCGTTCGATCTCGTGCAGCGCGTCTGGCTCGACACCAAGCGGCAGATCCAGTACGTCCAGAACGTCACCGACATCGACGACCCCCTTCTTGAGCGGGCGACGCGCGACGGCGAGGACTGGACCGGGCTCGCGGAGCGCGAGACCGCCCTCTTCCGTGAGGACATGACGGCGCTGCGGATGCTGCCGCCGCGGCACTACATCGGCGCGGTCGAGGCGATACCGGGCATCGTGCCGCTGGTGGAGCGGCTGTGCGAGACGGGCGCCGCCTACGTGCTGGAGGGCGACGTCTACTTCTCCGTCGAGGCCGATCCGCACTTCGGCGAAGTCTCCGGTCTCGACGCCGAGACGATGCGGCTGCTCTCCGCCGAGCGCGGCGGCGACCCGGAGCGCCCCGGCAAGAAGAACCCGCTCGACCCGATCCTCTGGATGGCCGCCCGCGAGGGCGAGCCGAGCTGGGACGGCGGCAGCCTCGGCCGGGGCCGGCCCGGCTGGCACATCGAGTGTGTGGCCATCGCGCTCGACCATCTCGGCATGGGCTTCGACGTCCAGGGCGGCGGCAGCGATCTGGCGTTCCCGCACCACGAGATGGGCGCCTCGCACGCGCAGGCGCTGACCGGCGAGCACCCGTTCGCCAAGACGTACGTGCACGCCGGGATGGTCGGGCTCGACGGCGAGAAGATGTCCAAGTCCAAGGGCAATCTGGTCTTCGTCTCCACCCTGCGCCACGCGGGCGTGGACCCGTCCGCGATCCGGCTCGCGCTCCTCGCGCACCACTACCGCTCCGACTGGGAGTGGACGGACCAGGTGCTCGAAACGGCCGTGGCGCGGCTGGCGCGCTGGCGCGCCGCCGTGTCCCGCCCGGACGGCCCTCCGGCACAGGCACTGGTGGAAGAGGTCCGTGAGGCCCTGTCGGACGATCTGGACGCCCCGGCGGCACTGGCGGCGGTCGACCGCTGGGCGGCCCTCCAGGAGTCCACGGGCGGCACGGACGAGGGGGCGCCGGGAGTGGTGTCCCGCACGGTCGACGCGCTGCTGGGAGTCGCGCTCTAGGACCCGCTCCCCGGAGGCCGCGCGTCTCCGGGGGCGCCGGTCACCGGAACCGCCGGAGGGGCCGCACACGCGGCCC